>NZ_SSXS01000003.1:64425-221369 GCF_004832235.1 Methylophaga sp. SB9B | reverse complement strand
CGGTCAAGCTGCCAATCACACCTTTGAACACTGTTACCTATTAAGCATTCACCTATGGCAACCATATTACTTATTGAAGACGAAGCCCAGATTAAGAAATTTTTAAGAATCAGTCTTGAAGCACATGATTATCAGGTGCTTGAAACCAGGTTGGGTGAACAAGGTTTAGCCATGTTAGTTGAGCAGCAGATTGATTTACTTATTCTGGATCTTGGTTTGCCGGATATGGATGGCCAGGATGTCATTAAAGCCCTGCGGAAGTGGTCGCAAATTCCGATTATTGTTTTGTCTGTTCGATCCAGCGAAGAAGAAAAAGTGCAGGCCCTGGACGCCGGTGCCAATGATTATGTCACTAAACCTTTTGGCATCAGTGAGCTGATGGCCCGTGTTAGAGCATTACTGAGGATAAATGACAATACCGTTAATTCAAACAGTAAGCGCGAGGTAAATGGATTGTTTATCGATCTCGCCGAATACCAAGTTAAACTGGATAATCAACTGATCCATTTATCACGCAAAGAATTTGAGTTGCTTCGATTACTTACAGAGCAGCCAAGGCATATTCTGACGCATCGTTATCTGACTCAAAACATCTGGGGCGAAAGTTTCGTTGAGGAAACGCATTATCTGCGTGTTTTGGTGCGTCAGCTTCGTCACAAACTCGGTGAAGAAACTATTCAGCCAAGATTTATTGAAACCGTGCAAGGCGTGGGTTATCGCTTTAAAGTTTGACCTTATCCATACACTCAACATTGAATATCACCCCAGCGATATGAAAGAAGATCATATCGCTGGGATATCAGATAACTTTAAACGTCGTAATTGCTAGCCGAAACCTTTCCACCACGGCCTGTCCAATTTGTATGGAAAAACTCTCCTCTTGGTTTATCGAGACGCTCGTAGGTATGAGCACCAAAATAATCGCGTTGGGCCTGTAACAAGTTTGCTGGCAGGCGTTTACTGCGATAGCCATCATAAAATGACAATGCACTGCTGAACGTCGGCACCGGCACACCGATTTCGATAGCTTGAACGACAGCTTTTCTCCAGCCTGGCAATGCTTCGGTAATGGCATCGATAAAGAACTCGTCCAACAACAAGTTTTGCAACTTTGGATTACGTTCAAACGCATCACGGATTTTCGATAAGAACTGGCTGCGAATAATACAGCCGCCTCGCCACATCATCGCAATGCCGCCATAATTCAGTTCCCAACCATAGGTTGCTGCCGCTTCACGCATCAACATGTAACCCTGCGCATAGGAAATAATTTTTGATGCATATAAAGCGTCACGAATGGCATCAATCATTTCGCGTTTATCGCCACTAAAAGGTGCTGCTTTAGCTGGTAAAACCTGTGATGCCGTTACCCGTTCATCTTTCAACGCCGACAAACAGCGGGCAAATACTGCTTCGCCAATCAAAGTAAGTGGTGTACCCAAATCCAGGGCATTCATCCCAGTCCATTTACCAGTGCCCTTCTGACCTGCCGTATCCAGGATGTGATCGATCAACAAACTGCCATCAGGTTCTTTTACACTCAGAATGTCACGAGTGATTTCAATCAGGTAAGAATCTAAAACGCCTTCATTCCACTCTGCAAATACTTGCTGGATCTCGTCGCCCGACATACCCATGCCTTCACGCATCATTTGATATGCCTCACAAATCAGCTGCATATCGCCATATTCAATGCCGTTATGCACCATCTTCACATAGTGACCAGCTCCATCGTTTCCGACCCAGTCACAACACGGTTCACCGTCTACCTGAGCAGAGATGGATTGAAAGATCTCTTTTACTGCAGGCCAGGCAGCCTTGTTTCCGCCGGGCATTAACGAAGGTCCATGACGAGCACCTTCTTCACCACCGGATACACCGCTGCCTATAAACAAAATGCCTTGTTTGTGCAGTTCATGAGTTCGCCGATCACTGTCATTAAACAATGAGTTGCCACCATCGATAATGATGTCGCCTTTTTCCAGATAAGGTAAAAGTTGCTGGATAAAGCTATCAACAACCTCTCCTGCCTTAACCATCAACATTACTCTGCGTGGTTTTTGCAGAGAATCGGCAAATGTTTTTAAGTCATGACAGGCAATAATCTGACTATCCTTTGCTGGACCTTGCATGAACTCATCTACCTTACTGGCTGTCCGATTATAAACTGCAACTTTAAAGCCTTTATCATGAATGTTTAATGCGAGGTTTTGCCCCATTACTGCAAGCCCGACAATACCAATATCTGCCATTTGAGTGACTGTGTTCATCTGATTAAGCCTTAAGTTAAATATCGAGAAATTTTGTTGGTTGATAGTCGTCACGATACTGAACGGACATTAATCTGTAAAACAGGTAATTCATGTAAATATAATCGTTTAAAACGATTTATAAACGTTTTTGACAAAGAACTCTTACTGCCATTTTTTATTACTTTTTTGTGACGCAGTTAACATTTATTAAACTTTTACTGCGCAAATATGTGACACAGTTAACACTTTTTACACCATTTGATGTCTTTAATTGAAATTATTAAGAAATAAACGCTATAAATTTACGACTATAAGCCATTGTAAACAAAGGGGTTTAGGATTTTTCTGAGACTTACAAGGGAACATTTTCCAGCTAAGAAAGGAATTTTTCACTCACTGTAAGCAAAGTAACCGTAGTAATAATAAGCATGCGACTTACCCGTTAATTCAATTTTGGCTTAGCGGAAAACGAAGACGTTGTTAAAATCAGGGAGATTTTTATGGCTAGTTACTATTTAGATTCAAATCCTAACTTACCCAATAAGGGATGTGATATTCATCATGTTTGCCCGGAAACCTGCCCAAATTTGCCACCAATGATTGAGCGAATTGAACTGGGCGATCTGCCAGATTGCAAAACGGCAATTCATGTGGCCAGAAGAAAATTCTATAATCAGGCACACCTTATAAGTGAATGTTCTCATTGCTCGGATTCTACTCCTCACTAAACGCGAACCTAGTGAAGCTCACTCGTTTAGTCATTTCCCCTATTTTTATTTCTCCATATTAAATTGTGATATCTGCCCGGAAGGCATTATGCTTTTCGGGCAGCATTATCATAGGATCTTAATATGTCAAACCCACGGATTATTCCGAATCCCCAACAGCAAACTAATGACAATCAGCATCAAGCGAAAACCTTAACCATCATTATTTATGCTCTGCAAGCTGCATCATTTATTGTCGGTTTGACGTTTTTAGTTGCCGTTATTATTAACTACATCAAACGTGATGATGTTCGTGGCACTTGGCTGGAATCACATTTCCGCTGGCAGATTCGCACCTTCTGGTTTTGCTGTTGTGGGGTTTGCTGGGGGCATTTTTAAGTGCTGTGGTGATTGGCTATTTTATTCTGCTGGCAAATGTCATCTGGGTCATTTATCGAATCGCAAAAGGCTGGATCAATGTAGCGGATAACAAACCTATGTATAGCAACCAGTAATCGCCAAATTCAGTAACCTTAAGGGATACGCCCAAACAGGGACACTTTGTTTTAAATAAAGCGTCGTTTTTCATGTTAGGCTTTGCAGTCCTTCTACCTTAACCTTACGTATTACTGGATTGTATGACCAAATATCTTGCTCTCTCGCTGCTGCTTTTCACTAGTGTTCCAAGCTATGCTACACAAGTTTTCACCAACCCCTCTTTGAATGGTAATCCGACACCTGAAGGTGCCGATATTGCGTTATACGTATTGGATGCATCCAACGGCAAAGAATTATATTCAGAGCGTGCAGAACAGTTTCAGCAACCTGCCAGCTTGCAAAAAATCATTACCGGTTTGGCAGCTCGTTTAGTGCTAGATAAAGATTTCCGTTTTGAAACCACCGTCGAAACAACAGACAGAGATGTCATTATCAATTTCAGTGGTGATCCCACCTTTACCCGCACTCATTTGCGTGCGTTGGTTGAAAAAATCAAACTCAAGCAAACCACTATTCCAGGAAATCTTTATTTGAATGGTGGCGCTTTTGATACTTCTGAACGTGCAGTCGGGGTGCCATGGGATATTCTGGGTGTATGTTACAGCGCGCCATCCAGCAGTATTACCATGAATGCTAATTGCATCTACGGAAAAATCGAAGGAACCACCGAAGCACCTGTCAAAGCGCTTAAAGCTAGTGGCTCTCCTTATATAAACATCAGTGCCGGTGACATTATTATTCGACAAGGTCTGGAAAACCAGAATATCGATTGTGATTTGAAACTCACTGCAGATAACAACAATCGTTATTCACTGGATGGTTGTGTGGCTTCTAATCGCTTACCCGTCAATTTTCATCTGGCAGTACAAAATACCACGCTGTATCTAAGTAAAATTCTGCAGGAAGAACTGGACCGCGCCGGAATACAGTTAAACGGCAAAATCATGCGTAACGATAAAGCCACAGGTACGGTGATAGCGCTTCATCAATCAGAACCCTTGATGAAACTCATAGATATCATGATGAAACGTTCTGATAACTTGATTGCCGATAACCTGCTCAAAACGGTAGGCCGGGTTTATTACAAACGTCCTGGCAGTTATGAAAATGGCGCTGCTGCGGCCAAAGCGGTATTAAAAGAAAAAGCCAATATTGATTTATCACGCGCCATCATCATGGATGGTTCGGGATTGTCACGTAACAATCGTGTGACGGCAAAACAGTTAGTCCAGGTCGTACAGTATATTTTTGGTAATAAAGAGCTGGGATTAATCGAAACCATGCCTGTGTCTGGTCAATCAGGAACACTGCAATATCGCAGTAGTTTGGTCAATGCACCGTTAACCGGTCAAGTTTCAGCAAAAACTGGCTCTATATACGGGGTGTACAATCTGGCTGGCAAAATCAATACTAAATCGGGTAAAACCCTCTATTTTGTTCAGTTACTGTCTAACTATCATCCAGAGAGTGATAACCGGAATGTTGCTCGCAAACCACTGAGAGATTTTGAACGCAGCTTTTATGAAAAGTTATACAACAATCATTAATATTTCATAATCACTGAATTAAAGCCTGTTGAGAATTTGCAGGCTTTTTCGTTATAGGGTTAAGCTAATAATCAGCAGTTTATAATGAACTGCTGATTTACTTTTTTAAAATAACCATCACGAGTTTTATTGGTTACGCCGAATCATCTAGATCTAGAAATAATAACGCTGGCATTTAGAATGAAAAATACTACGCTCACAAATCTAATCTCTAAACAAATTCCGCTAAATGATGAGCGTGTTTTTGATGTCAAATTACAGGGCTCTAGGTTTTGGATAAAACAGGCTGAAGCCAGTAGCTCAACGATTTGGCATTATTTAAGTTCTATTATCGCCAAAATTTCTGACAATCCCTTATTCACACCAACCGTCACCATCGATGGAAACACTGCATTAACCGGTGAAATTCAACGAATTAATCAGTTGAAAAATGAAGGTGCATCGGTCCCACAAATTATTGCTTCAGGTGAAAATTGGTTTGCCACAGCCGATCACGGCATCACTTTGCAGAAATTATTTAAACGCTCTGAACTGAGCGATAAACAACTGCAACATATTTTGGAACAAGCAGCCATTGCTTTGGCGAACTTGCATAACCTAGGTGCATGGCACGGCCGTCCTGCGTTAAAAGACATACTGTGGGATGGTGAAAAAGTCACGCTGATTGATTTTGAAGAAAACCCGATAAGTTACCTAACACCTGTTCAATGCATGAGCCGGGATATTTTTCTGTTTATGCACAGTGTTGTACGTTTTTATGAAGCGGATAACCCGGTAATTTCTGCAGTATGGAATAGATATTGTGAAAATGCTGCCGGTGAGATTTGTCAGTCTGCAATTAATTTAGCGAAAAGCATGCCGTGGTTGTTTTGGCTCAGCAAACTCAGCCAGCCAATTGCAGGAAATGATGTTCGCCAAACTTATAAAGTATTGTATTTCTTCAGAAAAGCTGTTTAACAAGGTAATCCTAATGAGTAAATCCAGACGTCAAAAAAAACGTTTGATATGGTTGTTTTTAGCATTAGTTTTATTATTAATCTGGGTTTCCTGGCATTTTCCTGACAACTCACCATTAAGTGGCATTGAATCCGAATGGGATTTGACTCAATACCATCCGGTGGGAAAAACCATCCGTATCGAAGGAATTGACGATAACCTTTCTGGTTTAACCTACCACCCGCCTTCCGGACATTTATATGCCGTAACTAACAAACCACGGCAGATCCATATTCTGACAAAAACCGGTGAATTAGTCAGAAGCATTAAGCTGGAGGGCTTTCGTGATACCGAATCGATTGCTTACGCTTACGATAATTATTTTTTTATTGCTGAAGAGCAACGGCAGAACTTGGTCAAAGTAGAAGTGCCAGACAATGTCGACACGATACAATATTCCGATGCCACTATTTACCATGTGGATATCGGGCACAATGATAATCATGGACTCGAAGGTGTTGGTTGGTCACAGCAATTTGGTTTATTTGCTGTGCAGGAAAAACCACCGCTGATTATTTATCAGCCAACTGAAAGCCACAATTTCTCGGCTACACTTACAGCCTTAAGCCAAGTTCGTCTGAATGTTCGGGATTTTGCTGGAATGGAAGTATTGCCGGGCAAAGTCGACAAATTGCTGATTTTAAGCGAGTCATCGGACAGCCTGCATGTGGTGGATATGCAAGGTAATGAACTATCACGCTTGAGTTTACGCAGCGATCCGTTCGGTCTGCTTGGCTGGTTTTGGCAACCTGAAGGCGTTGCGGTAGATGATGAGGGTGTTATTTATATTGTCGGAGAAGCAAATCAGTTTCTTGCATTCAAGCGGCAGTAATCAAATCCCCCGACTTTAAAATTCTTTATAAAGTCGGGGGCTGATTTATTTTTTCTTACCAGGCTGATTCGCCAGTTTCTGGATCATACATTTCATGATGGATTTTATTGCGGTTGGCAATTAACTCATCAATTGTTGGTGAACCTGACATAGCGCGTTTGATTGCTAATTTCATGGCTTCATAGTTAGTGCGGTATAAATCTTTACGATCAACATCCGGATTGGCTGCTGCATCTGGAGAGATCCAGATCATTGCAACGATACACAAATCATCGGCATGTTCTTTAGGGATCACACCTTCAATAACGCTATCCAACACCGCGTCAGCGATTGCAGACTGAACTGGGCCACCAAACAGAGCAACATAACTGCCTGATTTAATTGTGACTTTAGGCACAATCATGGTGGGGGGTTTAACTTGCTGGTTAGTTGCACGAATGGCGAACATACGAGTGTGGCCTTCTGTTTGCCCCATCAAATTGGCAAATGCCTGGCCAGCAGGCCCTTTGGTGCTGCCAATTAAAATTTCCGGCATAGCATCGGTGCCTTGATCTTCACTGGCAAATACAGTGGCTTCAGCGGTTCTAAACCAAACTGGTTCTGACATAGTTAAACTCCAAATAATTACAAGAAAAAACGTGCCATTCTATGTTGATGGTATCTCTGCCCGCAAGCAATTATCCAAAAGGTGTATTCGCCTTATCAACCAGCTCTATTTCTATTTCAGATATATTTCTTTAAGAATGGCAATAGAGATATATAAAGCGTCTTACTCATTAACATTTATTGAATACAGTTATTTTGTAAGATACGCAAAAAGCGTAAATTGATGTTAGACATACGCTTTTAAGACTCTTCAAACGTATTACAACGCGTGATATCACCTGTTTCAAATCCCGTAGTAAACCACTGCATACGTTGTTGTGAACTACCGTGGGTAAATGAATCAGGGCTGATATGTCCTTGTGATTGCTTTTGCAAAGTATCATCACCAATTGCACTGGCTGCCCGAAGCCCCTCTTCGATATCCCCTGTTTCGAGCAACTGTCGTTTATCGTTAGCATGATTGGCCCAAATCCCGGCAAAACAATCTGCTTGAAGCTCTTGTTTTACTGAAAGTTTGTTGGCTTCAACTGTGCTTAATCTACTTCGTGCAGCGTGAACCTCAGCCGATATTCCCATCAAGGTTTGAATATGATGTCCCACCTCATGGGCGATGACATAAGCCTGAGCAAAATCTCCCGGTGCTGCAAAACGATTGGCGAGTTCATCAAAAAAATTCAAATCGAGATAAATCTGTTGATCGCCAGGACAATAAAACGGGCCAACTGCCGATTGTGCGGTGCCACAAGCTGACCGAACCACGCCACGATACAACACTAAGCGAGGTTCTTGATATCGCTGACCGTTCTCTTCAAATATCGTGCTCCAAGTCTGCTCCGTATCGGCCAATACGACAGACACAAACTCAACTAATTGCTTTTCTTCCGGTGATTCATTTAACGCGGTTGTGGTAACAGTGGTGGGAGAATTGCCACCAAGTCCAAGCGCATACAACATGCTGCCAAGACTTCCGGTAAAAATGCCATAGGCCAATACACCAGCGATTAACAGCAATGTCCCTTTAAAGCCTAAAAACCGAAACAGCAGCGGTAACAATCTTAAGCCGCCCCCCATTCCCCCTGCTGCTGAAGGACGCATTGAGCGTCTATCTTCAATATTGCTGCTTTTCGGTCTACCTTTCCAACGCATAGGTGATTCCTTTAATACCGAGTGAAATAGCCTTGGATGCTGACGTGTTTTCAGTTATTACTGGTGGGACAGCATAATCTTATTTCAGCATTTTTAACGAATAATAAAAGCATTCTTTGTTAAAACACTTTGTCACTTTTCACGTTGTATTCACCCAATAAATCGTATTGTCTCATGCTGAATTTGGAGAATATGTGTAATGAATGAAAACAAACCCGAGCAAACCGAAAAGAAAAAGGTCGAGATCCAGCGTTTACCTTGTCGAGGCTGTACAAAAAACTGTAAAAATTATGCGTTTTGTGATGGTAAACCGTGGCGACCACAGCCTACCGCTGCAAATGGTGTAAAAATCCATTAAAAAACCCAATAAACCATAACGGTTTATTGGGCTAGTCTGAGTTAGATTATCAAGCAAAGCTAATAGATGAATAAAATCAATACTGTTGGCCAATACCTTGCTCGGTAGCTTCATCTAAGCCAGTTTCGTCGCTATCAGTATTGTTTTCGTTAAGCTGGTCCCCTTCTCGATTACGATTTATTTCATCAGTAGGTTCCGGGTTTTGAACAGCTCGTTCATCCTCATAAGGGTTTTCACTCCATTCAGGATTAACGTCCTGTCCTACTTGATTATCTTGCTCATCCGAACATCCTGACAACATAAAGGATGTAAAAGCAAGAGTGGCGGTAAACACTATTGTTTTGAACATGGTTACTCCTTATAAATTATTTTAAAACAAGGTCCAGAACGTCTAATACAAAAATTTAGAGACCTGTTTCAGCTTGTGATTTCTCATTACATCAAGGCATGCTCCATGCCGACATTCTTCTGTCAGACCATTAATTGAAATCAATTTACTAGCGTAATGGTTAACACCATTCCAGCAATCCTTATGCCATGCAACAAAATGAGGCTTAAACGGCTTTATCAGCTGAATTGAGCAGAAACTTGTGACTCGACAAAATGGCGATCTACCTATAAATATTTCTCTCGCGACAGTAAATTTTACCGATATTCGATTTTCCTATATCACGCTCTTCTGCATAAAACTTTCTCACATTAAAGCCTAGAAGGGCTTGATGAATGATTTGGATTGATGGG
Source organism: Methylophaga sp. SB9B (assembly GCF_004832235.1). Taxonomy (NCBI): domain Bacteria; kingdom Pseudomonadati; phylum Pseudomonadota; class Gammaproteobacteria; order Thiotrichales; family Piscirickettsiaceae; genus Methylophaga; species Methylophaga sp. SB9B. The sequence continues at coordinate 211,686 of NZ_SSXS01000003.1, read as the reverse complement.
TACATTAATTGCAATCAAACCAATAGCAGGTCAATTAAACATAGGAAAACAAAATGACTGACTCAAAAATTAAACATAGCGATGCCATAACATTCTTGAAAAAAGAACACCGCGAGGTTGAAGAGGCATTCGCCCAATATGAAGAGTTGGGCCCAAAAGCATACGTCGGAAAAAAGAAACTGGCCGATAAAATTTGTGCCGAGCTGATAGTGCATACGCAGTTAGAAGAAGAAATTATTTATCCGGCGTTTCTTGAAAAAATTTCTGGTCAAAAAGATCTGATTGACGAAGCACAAGTTGAACATGATGGCGCCAAAACGCTGATTGAGGAAATTCAACAAATGCAGGCCGATGAAGAATTGTTCGACGCGAAAGTTAAAGTGCTCTCTGAATATATTGAGCATCATGTCGAGGAAGAAGAAAAAGAAATGTTTCCGTTGATGGAAAAAAGTAGTCTGGATTTATTATTGCTCGGTGAAAAGCTTACTGAGCGTAAACAGCAGCTAAGTCGTTCTTAAACGCCTGACTACCGCTGCACTATTAAAGAAAAGAGTGGTGATTTATGGATACCAGTCATGTAAAAAAAGCCTCAACGGAATGGGCTTCCCTCAAAAAAGAAGCGACCCTTTTTCCAATATATTCTATGCGCAAAGCATGGGATGTATTGGAGAAACAACTCTATGGTTTATCTACTACGACACAGAAGATTAATACAGACTCGATTATGCAAGGCAAAATCGAAATGGGCAAAATTACCGTTCTGGATCCCCGTTTGGGAAATCTAATTCATAGTCTGGAATATACCAGACTGGGTATTGAAACCATTCAATCCCCTCCTGTTTCAATGATTCTTGAATATATTCAAGCCTGTGAGAGAGTACATTGGATCATTGATAATTATCGAAAACTCGCCAGTTAATTCTCAATAGCGATTACAAAAAAGGGAATTTCATAATGGCAAAACTCGTTAAATGTAAAACATGTGAATATCAGGTGACTCAAACTGCTAAATCGTGTGTCCAGTGTTATACCAAAAATCCTGGTTTAACCAGTACAGATCATCTTATTCATTGCATAAGTATTGTTACTTTTATAGTCGCAATGATGTTGTTATACAAGATTAGTTTCAATGAACATCTGATTCAGATAGCCGATGTTGAAGCGGCAGGTTTTGAGAAACATTATCAACGACAAACATTAATCAATAATGCTACGGATGGTTGGGTAGGAAGCTGGAACAGTGAACACATAGAGTTGTATCAATTTGCCAATATCAGGGCTGTTGATTTGGAATTTTTTTCCAAGCACGCCGCTCCGGATAATGTATTTGGTTGGACGGATGCCTGTATTCATAAAAACATCATCTTATTAAGCGAAGGGCGCAATGCCTGTCAGATTCTTAAACAGTTATAAACTAAGGCGTTAAAGCTGGATTGAACTAATTTTATTCTGCGGCTGGTGGTATTGAATCTACATTATCCTGTTTATCATCCGGTAAACGAATATTGGGTGACGGATCTTGTTCTCTCTTTTCAGCGGCGGATTCTTCAGGAACGAGCTGTCTATTTTCCTTGGCTTCAGCCCCAATCACGCCTTGAGTCACACTGCCCCGGCTAGAGCTATCTTTGGAAGTCCGATCACTGTCATTTTCTGCCAACAGAATATTTTGCTGGCTACTCAATGCATTATTTTGAATTTTATTATTCTCTGCCAAAGCAGGTGTCAGAATAAAGCTGCCTGCCATGATCGTGGATATACACAAATGTTTGAACATAATGTTCCCCTATGAATGGATAGCGCGATACGAACGTGTAGTGATTTGGATTATGCAGACTTCAACAAATAACAACTGCACCCTTGAATGTAGGTACAGCTTTTAACTGTTATTGCCTAATAAGAAGTTAATTAGGTTGTCATTAAGATTGATGAGAACGCCAAAAAAGAAATGAAAACGTAGCGTTACTTTCCCTAAGTAATTATTCAAACCGACACTGAGAAATCGACTTGAGAATTCTTACTCCGTTAAAAACGCTACGCCCCCATTAACCCTAATAACTATAAAGCTTATTGGTTATTGGCCTTGTTCTCTCGCTGGATCACCTTCGCCCATTTCATGAGCTGGATGTTGCGCGTTGCCATCTTTAGATTTGTTTTTGTCATATGCTTTTTTATCAGGCGTTACTTTTTTTCCATCTCTATCGACCTTGTCGTAGGTTTGGGTCTCACCTTGAGCATCATGTTTGTCATGATCCCCTGCTAATGCAGGTGTGGCAATAAAAGCTGTAGCAAGTGCAGTTGAAAGAAATAGTTGTTTAAACATTTCATTCTCCTAATTTAATTTCGACTATGAGTTTAGCTAACGTGAAGCTAAAAAGAATTTCTATCAAAGAAAGTGCCGAAGATACTTCCCTTGTATTGGAGTTATTGCAGACCTTGTGCCATGTTTTCAACTGACTATTTAACCGTGTACAAAATAAATAATATAAACTATTTATATCAGCTAGTTATAGATGATATTTAAGAGTGTTTATCATTATAAACCCGTCATATAGCGATGTACGATTCACATAATTCATGTGAATAAATCATGTAATTTTTACAAGTCTGGAGGAAAACTTTCAGGTTATTTGTAGAAACAATAAAACCGCTATTTAAATGGAATATACCGTATTAATAAGGGATATTTTGCCGTTCAGATTTCTTTATCATGCATGTTTGTAAGCTTTGAATGTACGGATAAGAACACAAACGAAGCAAATAAGCTGATTGTTACTTCTCTGCCACCCCAGCATCTAAAGCTATTCGTACTTTAATAGCTAATTCTTCACGACTGTAGGGTTTAGAGAGCAGCATGACGCCCGGATCCAATCGCCCATGATGCACAATAGAATTTTCAGTGTAACCGGAGGTATATAACACGCGTAATGATGGTCGCAATTTAACGGCTTTTTCAGCAATATGCCGACCATTTAATCCTTCTGGTAAAACAACATCGGTTAACAACAAATCGATGACTTGATCCGACTCCAGAATTTCTATCGCCTGCTGGCCATCGTTCGCAGAGATGACTTGATAACCAAAAGCCGTTAATTGCGAGACAACATAATCACGGACTAAAGCATCATCTTCGACAACCAGAATATGCTCATACCCCGGAAGTATTTCACTAATGGAAGGTTGAGTGTTTCTGGCAGACGAATCATTAGAGGTAGCAATTGGTAAATACAATCTGACAGTAGTGCCCTGTTCTGGCTCAGAATATATATTTACATGACCGTTACTTTGTTTGATAAAGCCATACACCATCGCAAGGCCCAAACCAGTTCCTTTATCTTTTGGTTTGGTGGTGTAAAACGGTTCAAACACTCTCTGGAGCTTATCTGCAGCAATACCACACCCCGAATCTGAAATGGCAATAACGATATATTCACCTGCATCAATTTGATGATTCTCAGCATATCTATCAGGTAAATGGGTATTTTGAGCTTCTATAACAATGCGTCCGCCACTAGGCATCGCATCTTTAGCATTTAGGGCAATATTGAGTAATGCATTTTCAAACTGCCCTGGATCGACCATCACCTGCTGCAAATTATCATCTGCATGAAATTGAATGGAAATCTCAGCGCCTAACGCCCGCTCTAGCAAAGGCCACAGCTGTTTAATTAATTGTTGAATGTTGACCGGTTTAGGATCGAGTGGTTGTTTGCGGGCAAAAGCCAGTAAGCTGCGGGTTAACTCTGCACCACGATAACCAGCTTGCAAAATCATTTCGGCTAACGGTTTAAGCTTGTTTGATTCTTCAAGCGTCTCAGTGAGAATCTGTGAATTACCGATAACCACTGTTAATAGATTATTAAAATCGTGTGCTACCCCGCCCGTGAGTTGGCCGACAGCTTCCAGTTTTTGAGATTGACGTAAACGATTTTCCAGTTCCATACGATCTGATATATCTTGAAAAGCACCGTGTACACCAATGATCTTACCTTTTGAATCTCGGACAGCTTCTCCTGATGTACGTACCCATAGAGGCTCACCAGCTGAATTAATAATTTGTAATTCAGCATCATAGGGAGTCCCCTGCTCATAACATGCGGTAAACAGTTCTTTGATTCGAGCTTGATGCTCGGGGATGTAAAAAGAGAGTCCCTGATCAAGTGAGGGCGAGAAGCCCAATGGCTTTCCATGAATTTTAGCCACCATATCCGACCATTTGAGCTGATTAGTCTCCATATCCGCATACCAGCCGCCGAATCGTGTGATTCTTCCGGCGATTTCCAATAAATTAGCCTGCTGACTCAGCTCGGTTTGTTGTTGAATGATATGTTTTTTGGAAAGATCTTTTTGATCCAGTAAAGCATTAAATGCAACGGCAAGTTCAGCCATTTCATCTTTACCAATTACCTCAGCCCTGGCTGTTTCATCACTGGCAGATATTCTGGTAATCGTGTTAATAAGATTTCGGGTAGGAACAGCAATTCGTTGATACATCATTCCGAAGGCGATTACACACAAAATGCCAAAAACCAGTGCGGAGAATATATAAACAAACAGAATTCGGTTGATATGACTTTCAATAATTTGTTGGTTTTCTTGCATTAACTGATCTATCGCACTCTCAATGGCAATGCCATGATCTGCAACCTGATTGATAATTAGTCGAGATCTCAAAGGTAAGGCTAGTGGATTTAGACTTAAGTCATTGTTTATAAGATTACTATTTTCGGGCGGGGTATGATAAGCATCTTCCATCGATTGAATTAATTGATCGATGTGGCGTATCGCCCGTTGAGCATTGAATTTACCTTTTTCTAATGCATCAAGCTGCGCCTGGATGGTCCGTGCATCATTTAAAAAAACCTGCCATAACCTGTCATCACCACGAAAAATCAATAAATTATCGCTGCCGACTGATAAGGCATCGATTTTATGTTTAATGGCACCAAGAGCATTCAGTTCATCGCGTTTAGATTCGACTTGGCCGTAACTCCAGGCAGCCAAAACAATAAGAAAAAATAAGCCTAGCAAGCATGTACTGATAAATAAAACAGATATCTGAACCATTTTCATGGCAAGGTCTCTGTAGAACTTACCGTTGGAATTTTTACTAAAAACGGTTTTATTGTTTGCATGGGTTCAGGAGCGAACCACGAAGTCACATCGGTTGGTTGATCAGATCCTGGAAAATGATGGAGTTTTGCCCACTGAATACCTTGATGTAGCTCTGCAATTAAAGCCCAATTCAGATTTAGCTGGTGTAGGCCAGGTTGGTAATTAGTGTCGGCATATTGGTCTTTATTGGCATGCTCACTATAAATCAGCATCTCTTTTTCAGTGTCAGTCTGTATAAGGTTGATAGCTTGCGCATAAGCTTTTAATATTTGCTGACAATAATAAGGATTGTCACGCACCATTTCTCTGGTGGTGACCAGTAACCATTTAGCACTATATACATGACTGCCTTCAACTTGCTTCAACTGGCCGTCATACTGCTGCATAAATTGGTTTGTCCATGGCTGCCAAACGACAATGGCATCAACCTCACCATTTTGCAGAGCTTCTCCTAACTCAGATACCGGTAAATCAATAATTTCTACGCTACCCGGCGTTACTTGATAAAAAACTGAATATAACCACCACAAATATTCAGAATTTGTACCTTTAGCTAAACCTACTTTGCCGCCTTTCAAATCATTAACTGTTTGGATGTCTCTACCTTGCGTAGTTAATATCTGATTCACCTGTGTTGAATGTAACAGATTGCCCAGAATAACCGGTTCATTGTCGGATAACTCATTACCTGCATTAGCTAATTTGTCGAGAATAAAAGGGGTAGAAGACATTAAAGCGAAATCGACTTTACCAGCACGCAAATCATCAAGATTTTGCTTCCCGGAGTCTGTAAATGAGACATTAATCGTTAAATGGTTTTTTTCAAAAAGATTATTTTTGCTGGCGACAAGAGTAGGCAAATCACCGAGGTAATTTACCCCTGCTAATTTTAAAGGAAGGTCATCAACATTTTCGGACGTGCACGCTGTGATGAGAAAGATGAGTGATATTAATAAAGTTTTCAGGCCCATCATTTTTTCCATCATTGGTTTGAATGATTATTATCATTATGGCGTACCAAAAGCTCAGGACTTTAATTATTTAACAGACGCATTCCTGAAATTAATCCGAAAGAAATCATTCCTCTGAGCTATAGCAATGATGAAACTGTTCGAGAAACATCCTCAGCTCCTTGTAATATTTCATTCATTACCGACGATACTGCATTAAGTTGATCATTGCTGGCCATTGCACGCTCTTTAACACTATCCATCTTTAACGTCACATCACTCGTCAACTTACGGTTTTTTCTGACAACTTCTTTGATCTCATCGGTTGAAGTACTGGTTCTTGATGCCAGTTTCCTTACCTCGTCAGCAACTACCGCAAAACCCCGTCCTTGATCACCTGCACGAGCAGTTTCTATAGCTGCATTTAACGCCAACAAATTGGTTTGCTCGGCGATATCATTGATTGTTGAAACAATGTTTTCGATATTTTTTGATTCAGCGTTTAATTGTTCAATATTTCCTGAGGTCTCAGAGACATGCTGCAATATGATGTTGGACATTTGCACTGATGTTGTAAGCAACTCCGCACCATTTTTAGCAATTTGTGCAGTTTCTTCAGCGGTAGAAAATGACATTTCCGCAGCACGCATAACTTTATGGTTTAACTCGATTTTATTGGTAATATCACTGGCAAACTTAATCACTTTTACCACCTTACCTGTATCATCAAGTACCGGATTGTAAGACGCCTCTAGCCATATGGTCTGACCTGAAGCATGTTTTCGCTCATATTGACCGGTAAAAAAATGTCCCGAACCGATTTGAGACCAGAAATTGGGATTTTCTTCATAGAACTGATCAAAACAGAATATGCGATGATGCTTACCTACGATGTCGTTTAATGAATAACCAACCGCTGCCAGAAAGTTTTCGTTGGCGTTTAAAATATGACCATCGGCGGTAAACTCAATGATAGCCATGGAACGATTTAATGCACTGAAAGCAGCCTCAAGATCGCGAATTTTATTGTCCATATTGGTTACGTCAGAAGCTATTTTAAAAATAGCGGTCACTTTGTTGTCTTTGTTAACAATAGGAAAGTAAGTTGCTTCCAACCAAAGCGCGTTGTTAGTTTTAGTAATACGTTTAAAGGTGCCGGCTTTTTTCTTTCCCTGACGAAGATCTTCCCAAAATCCTTTATATTCAGAAGATTTAACATAATCGGGATCACAGAAAATTTTATGATGTTGACCAATAACTTCTGATTTATCATAACCAATAACTGCTAAGAAGTTATCGTTGACGGCTTCAACGATTCCATCTGGGCTAAATCGTATAGTGGCGACAGAAGCATCAATGGAATCAATGAGACTTTCAAGTTCGTTATATTGATACCGAATTTCAGCCAACTCGGCTTTGAGTAATTTATTGAACATTTTCATCCCCTCTCCAGCATTTTTATATTTATTTTTTTCTTAATTAATACGCATTTTTGTGCATAAATCAATAGAATTAATAACAATATTTAAGTGCAAGATATGTGAATTTTTTGTCAAGTGTTTTAAATCTTAATCACTCATATTGAAAATTAATTACAAACAGAAATATCTATCATTTATTAATAAATATTATTAATACTATTAAAATGCGAATTAATGCTAATTGAGAAATTTAAACAATTTGCTAAAACTATGATGCTTCAGCTGTCGGCTTTGTATATAGCGAGTAAAGATCCAGCAATGCCTAAGCGTGCAAAGTGGTTGATTGTTATTGTGGTGGCGTATGCACTAAGCCCGATTGATTTAATTCCAGACTTTATTCCGATTATTGGCTATTTAGATGAATTGCTTATCTTGCCATTGGGAATTTATATTGCTATGAAAATGGTACCTGATGAACTTTGGCGAGATAGTCTGACTCAGGCCAAAACCAACCCCGTTAAATTGCCCGAAAATCGTTACGCAGCCATTGTAATAGTTGCTTGCTGGATTATCTTAGCTACCGGTTTTGGATACGCTTTTTGGTATTGGTTAATAAAATAAAAAGGTCCATTGCGGCCAACAAGGCTAATGAAATTAAAGTGCTTATACTACAAACCTTGGCAGCAGGATTATTGCCTTAACTGAACGTTTAATTGATCAACCACTTCAGCCCAATCGGAGTCTAAAGCCAGACATTCTTTTATAAATGCAGATTGGGATGGTGACCAGAAATAGGCATTTTCCAATTTCACGCCTTCAGGCAGGTCATGTTGCTTAATAAACTGTTCAATGGCCTCTTCGCTGTTATCAAGACCTAGCTGTAAAAAAAGATTTTCCATCGTATGCTGTGTCATATCCATAAAAGTTCACCTCGTTAATCTTACTGATAAAAATAATATCAAATCTAAAAGCCAAGCTTGTTCAGTAAAGTTTCAAAGGAAACTAGCTCCAAGCTTGATACAGATGAACATAGTCTGATGATTAATCTAATATGTCATTAACTTATAGCAATCTGAAATTAATTAGGATCTTGAGGCAAGCCATTCATGATAGTTGGGATTCGCTTGTGCATGTAAACCAGCTGAGCAAAATGCTTTTTCACTATCAATAATTTCGCCATTATGTTCGAAAACATTCTCTTCAGCGTAATGACGAGCCCATGTTTCAAGATCTAACGCCATTTGATTCATTCTCATCGTAATCATCCTTTTATAAAAAATGTTAATTGATCCTAGAGCAATCAATTACTGATGAGCATTTTATGAAGATGATGTTTATTTAATGTGAAGATTCAATAATTTACGGTAAACATGTGATACGGCTCACATTAATACCTGGCAAATGACCTTATTCGTTATTTAAAGGTGCCAGCCATTGCACACCTCCAAGTCTACGTTGTTGCTGAAGATTCCACTCGGCACGTTTATGCAGATGTTGTGCAGGTCTCGCTGGATTGTAATTTAACGGGCTGGGTAATGAGGAGGCCAGTAATGCTGCCTGCATCGGTGTCAGGTTTGCCGCGGTTCGGTTGAAATGATATTGACTGGCAGCTTCCAAACCAAACACGCCAGGCCCCCACTCGGCAATATTTAGATACACCTCCAGAATGCGCTGTTTGCTCCAAGAGAGTTCTATCAACAAGGTAAACCAGACTTCCAGGCCTTTTCTGAACCAGCTGCGGCCAGTCCATAAATACATATTCTTTGCGACTTGCTGACTAATGGTACTGGCTCCACGAAGTCCGCCTCTGCGTTCCCGCTCTTTTAAAGCCTGCTGTATCGCATCTACATCAAAGCCTTTATGTAAAGGGAATTTCTGATCCTCAGAAGCCACAACAGCTAAAGCCGCATGTTTTGGAATCTCATCCCAACTTAACCAACTCTTTTGTAACTGAAAGTCTTCCGAAGAATGTATCCATCTATCCGCCATAACCATCGTGATCGGCGGGTTCACCCAGCGAAATGGCAAAACCAGCAACACGCTCAGCAATACAAACGCCAATATCGTTAGCAGCAACACACGGAAAATAAAACGATACACTCGACGCACAGTCATTCCTAAACAAAATAGGCATCTTCAATGATGCAAACCTGCACATAATGAGACGTTTATTTTAGCCATGCAACATTGATTAATACTGCGATATCCAAACACGCTTTAACTTTAAGCCTATTCCAGTCTTCGTAATAACAACATTGGCGAGACGGTTAATACCGGTGTTAATTGCCAACGTCCCAATATCGCAAGAATAACGGCACTGATAAACGGCATGCTCAATACCACCGGCCAATGCCAGCGAAACTCACCGTCAAAGATACGATATTGCAACGCCCATACGGCTATTTCGGCGGCCAGCACACCCAGAATGCCTGCCAGAAAACCAATTAAGGCAAACTCCAGCATGGTCGCTCTGACTAATAATCGTTGTTGACCACCAAGGGTTCGCAATAAGGCTCCCTCACGTTGACGTTCTGACATCGTGGCACTGACCACCGCCACCATCACTGCAATGGCAGCTAATAAAATCATCACTAATATCGCTTCAACAGCCTGCGTTACTTGCCGAATGATTTGCTGAATGCGGTCGATAATATGATCAATTTCGAGTACTGAAATGGTTGGGAACTGCCTTACAAAATCATTGAGTAACTGTTTATCCTGCTCAGCAAGATAAAAGCTGGTCAATGAGGTGCTAGGCAGTCCATCTATCGCCCCTTTCGGTGGAAAGATGAGGAAAAAGTTAGGTCGCATACTGTCCCATTGCACACTGCGAATACTGGTGATGGTGGCGGTTATTTTTTCAGCCCCGACGGTAAAGCCTAGTTCATCCCCCACTTCAACACCCAATGACTCAGCTAATGACTGTTCAATTGAAAGTCCCTTGGTCTCATCGGCTTCAAACCATTGCCCAGCAATAACCTGATTGTCGTCAGGATAGGAATCGGAAATCGTCAGGTTCAATTCCCGGCGCAGTTCGTCATCATCTTTGTTTAATGCGACTTCTACAGCTGGTTGAGAATTGATCTCCGTTAATCTGCCCCTAATGATTGGATATAACGGACTACGGTTTATCTGATGTTGATTAAAGAAAGCCTCTACCTCATCAACTGATTCCGGTGCAATATTCAGCAGAAAATGATTCGGTGCATCTTCGGGCAACTGTGCCTGCCAATCGGCTAACAGCGAAGAACGCACCAGAAGCAATGTGGCAGCCAACATAATGGTCATGGCAAACACTGACATTTGCGATAAGGTGGCATTTCGATGTCGGTACAAGGCAATCACTGCCAATCGCCAGCTGCCCTTTCCTGCCGGAAACCGGCGTAATATCCAGATAAGTCCCGCGCCAGCAATCGCTAATGAAACCACCAATGCGACAACCGCTCCAAGCAACGCCATTACCAGCACAATATCGTTGACATATACCCATAACAAACCAAATATCACTATCACCGCTAACAGCAAATCCTTTGCTAAAGCTGATGAATCATTGCTTGGCAAACTGCGAAACACCCGCATTGCAGGTGTATTACGCAAACGGTCGATGGGTGGATAGGCAAAAGCAAATAACGCCACTAATGCAGTAAGGATTGCAGGCCAAAGTTGCCAGAAATCCACTTCAAACTGTAATGGCTGATCCATTAATTGTGCTGTCATCGAGGCTAATAACCAGGCAGCCGGAATCGCAAGCATGACGCCAATCAACGTTGACATTAACCCCCACACAACCAGTCGGGAGATATACAGTTTACGAATGCGTTTACCGGTTAATCCCATGGTTTTTAACAAGGCCACACGATCTCGCTGGCTGAGGGCATATTGTCTGCTGGCAACCGCGATCGCCACTACTGCCAGTAATACGGCAAGACTGCCGCCCAGTAACAGGAAACCTTCGGCTTTATCCAGCGACTCACCCAGGGTTTCCCCTTGCCGGACATTTATCCACCGATAATTTTCAGTGAGCTGTGGTTCTAACCATGCTTCAAAATCCGCTAATGCAGCTGTATTTCCGGCAAACAGACCACGATGCCGAACACGACTGCCCGGTTGAATCACCTCAGTTGCTGCGACATCATCAATATGCATCATTACCCTGGGCGCGAGATCAGAAAGCCGAAAACCGCCATCGGGCTCCCGCACGATAACACCGCTCACTGTAAGCGTAGTTGCCCCCACTTCCAATGAATCGCCGGGCTGCAGTTCCAATAAGCGCATTAACCGCGGATTTAACCAGACTTCACCCGGTTTTGGACCAGATGTGATTGTTTCTCGAGTGCTATCCAGATTAGCTTGCCATTCAAGCTCACCGCGAAGTGGATAGGCATTATCAACGGCTTTAATTGCCACCAGTTGAAACTGTGTTTCATTGGATACCATGGTGCCAAATTCCACCATCCGGCCTACTTCCAGTCCCTGGTTAATGGCTTCTGCATACCAGGCTTCTGGTATAGGGGCATTAGTTCGACTATTTAACTGCCGATCCGCCGCTAAAAAGCCACTGGCCGATGTCATTAAGGTGCGCTGTAAATGATCGGCAAACGCATTAATTGTCGCGACTGTTGCTACGGCAATAATCATTGCCAGCAACATCACTTTAACGTTTCGCTCACGTAAGTCCTGACTGAACGAGATAACTTTGCTGGTCACACTCATGCAGCTGTCACCGTTTGCTTGTCAGATTGTTTTTCGTGCAAAACGCCTGCCTCAATCACAAAGTGCCGCTGACAACGATCTGCCAGCTGTTGATCATGTGTCACCATCACCAACGTTGTCCCTTGCTCACGATTTAATGTCATTAACAATTCGGTGATTGCTTCGCCGGTGCGAGTATCCAAATTACCGGTGGGTTCATCGGCAAATAACACCTGTGGATCCACAGCAAACGCTCTGGCAATGGCGACACGTTGCTGTTCGCCCCCAGATAATTGTCGCGGGGTATGCTGCATGCGCTCAGCTAAACCCACCCTATCAAGTAACCCCTCAGCCTTAGACCTTGCATCAGGTAAGCCAGCTAACTCTATGGGTAACATGATATTTTCAATAGCAGATAATGTAGGTAATAATTGAAATGATTGAAATACAAAACCAACACGTCTGGATCTCAGGCTGGCACGTTCATCTTCCGACAAAGCACTGATAAGATGTCCATCAAGATGCACGGTGCCGCTGGTCGGTAAATCCAGCCCTGCCAACAAACCCAACAGTGTGGTTTTACCGGAACCTGAGCGACCAACGATTGCAGCTGATTCACCTTTGCCGATGCTGAGATTGACCTGCTGCAGAATCGTCAGTGAGTCAGTACCCAAATCAACAGAATGCGACAGATTTTGTACCTCAATCATGAAGTCGTTTGATGGATTCGGTTGTCTATCTGTGGACATGCTTTCCTCACAAAATTAATTGGCGGTTATGAAAACCTTATTACCTACACATAAATTGTTTATTTATCTGCTGTTCGTTTTGTTCAGCTTTCAGCTGCAAGCGGCTGAACCACAGCGGAAAAACTGTTAATTGTTGGTGACAGTCTCAGTGCTGCCTACGGCATCGACAGTGATGCCGCCTGGGTTGAACTACTTAAAGATCGTCTTGAACAGGAAACCCCTGGTAGCTGGAATGTTGCCAATGCCAGTATCAGTGGTGAAACAACCGACGGTGGTTTACGCAGATTACCGGATTTACTGGAAAAACATGATCCTGCCATTGTCGTCATTGAGTTAGGCGGTAATGATGGATTACGCGGCTTTCCACCCGATGTTATTCGCAACAATTTAGCCAGAATGATTGAATTATCACAACAGCGTGAGGCTGAAGTATTACTGGTTGGCATTGAAATTCCACCTAACTATGGTCCTCGTTATACCACGGCTTTCGCCAATGTTTATTCCAGTCTGGCAGAAGAATATAATCTCGCCTTCCTGCCTTTTTTCCTTGCCGACGTTTATGATGGTGAGGCAATGATGCAGGCTGATGGCATTCATCCAACGGCAAAAGCGCAACCTCAATTACTCGACAACATCTGGTCAGAATTATTGACACTGTTGGAACAGTAACCTGTCGCTCTCATGCCAACCGATTATCTGACTCTATCTATAGCTGAAATGTTGCCTGATGACTGATTTAAATATGTACTTTCAAATTATTAAAACCGTTGATTGCCTTACTGCATGATTAAAGCCGTTATTTTTGATATGGATGGTGTGATTGTTGATTCCGAACAAATCTGGGATGACGCCGAAAAACACGTGTTTTCCAGCTACGGTATCGATATAACTGAGTCTGACCAGCTGAATACCCGCAATATGAATATGCAGCAAGTATCGCAATATTGGTCTCAAAAGGCCCGGACTCCTTTCTCACTTGAAGAGTCAGAACAGAACGTTATTCAGCGAGTTTGCCAACAGATTCAGCAAACACCCGTGGCGATGCAAGGTGCTCTGAATTTACTGAAGCAAATCCACACAATGAATTTTCCTATTGGTCTTGCCACCAACGCGCCAAAACCCGTATGTCATACCGTATTGCAATGTCTACAAATTGAAACGTATTTCACATCAGTTCAAACTGCCGATGATGTCAAAAACACCAAACCCCATCCGGAAATTTATCTGAAAAGTGCTGAAAACCTAAAGGTAGATCCACAGCATTGTCTGGTTTTTGAAGATTCTCCAACCGGTGTTAGAGCGGCGCACGCAGCTGGAATGCAGGTTATTTATGTCAACCCCCGGCGTATTGCCGAAGCTTCTATCCTCACCAATATCCATTCTGAAATCAGTTCGCTTGAACAGTTTTCCTGGTCGGAACATCGGCTAATGGCGTTATGCCAAGCTGAACTGTGACCTTCTTCACACAATCCAATAAGCTTTACTGAACGAACCGATTTTCGGTCTGATCTTCACAGCCAATTCACTCCTCAAATCCAATAATTACAATCTGAATTAACAACTACTCTTCATCAACTGATGCTTCAGAGTAACCATCGGAGCATTGAGTGAAGTCAAGTTTAACCCTCAAATCTATCCTGCATATAGTTTTCACCCTGTTATTAATTATTACTGGCATGGTATTGATTTTAACGTCTCATAAGCTCACTGCTGCAGTAATTCCCGGCTCACTAAATGGTATCGAGACAAGATTGCAGTTAACAGAAAAACCGTTTGCCGTAGGTGAATCAAGCTCTAGTCCTTTGTTAATTACCAGTCTGTTCAGCAGCTGTCGCTCAACCTGTCCAGCCAATATCAGCCTACTGCGTAAGGTCAACACAGGGTATCAAGGTGATTTGAGCTATTTGTTTATCAATTTAAAGCCCGGCGATGATTCAGCTGAAGCGTTAACTGAATATCTGTCGGAGTTTGCTCCGGCTATGCAAATCCTAATCCCAAAGGATGGACAGGCACTAAGTGAGCTAATGGCACTGTTGCCCGAAAACTTCTCTGATCAGCAAAACACTGCTCATCACTCCGGATATATATACCTATCTCATCCGAATGCTAAAGGTTTGATTACCTATCGTTCGCCAAACAGCCAGCACATCCTGGACGATTTATTGATACTGCAAAGACGCGGAATTACTTTATATGAATAGCCAAACAACCACACAACAAACCATTGAAGAAAACATAAAACAACGCCATTGGCAGGACAACGTCAGTAACGACAAATTTGTTTTATGGTTATTGTTGGCCCACTTGCCGTTCATCTTTTTTCTAGTACCGATAGGCTATGGAACTCATATTGAAGGGGCCATTCCTGCTGTTATAGTGGTTTTAGCCGCCTGGTATGTGTTTCATACTTTGCCTGGAACATTGTTTTCAAGAAGTGTGATGTCAGCAGCCATGATGATGATGTCGATGATCCTGATTATGCAGCAGCTAGGCCGACTGGAAATGCATTTTCATATTTTTGCTGCATTAGCGTTTTTAATTATCTGGCGTGATTATCGTGTGATGCTGGTTGCTGCCTCTGTGATTGCCATACATCATGCGGCTTCAGTACCGCTGCAATTAGCGGAAACCAGTATCGGCAGTATACCGTACATTGTTTACGGTCAAGGTTGTGATTGGGCGACGTTTGCTGTGCATGCAACCTTTGTCATTCTGGAAACGGCTGTATTGGTATATTTCTGTCTGCGAATGAATTCACAATACCGCTTATCCACTCAAGTTATGGCCGCGATGCAGGTTGCAGCGCAGCAAAGTGATTTGACTATTAAGATAGAAAATATTCAGGCGAAAAATGTAAACGATTCAACGTTCAGTAAATCAGTAGAAGATTTTTATGCACTTATGAATCGCACCATTAATGAATTTAAATCCGCTGGCACACAACTCGACGATCTCACACACTTATCGGTTATTAGTGCGAAACAAAACCTTTCATCTCTGCATGTGCAAAGCCAACGTGTTGAAGCTGTTGCTTCAGCCAGTCTACAAATGTCTGCCAGTATCAACGAAGTAGCCAAAACAACAGAAAGTGCCGCAAACCTTTCTTCTCAAACAGTCAAACAATTGGGTGAGTGCCAATCAATGGCAGATAGTGCTTCTACCAAAGTTAATTCACTTATCGACAAGCTGAGCGAAGTAAAACAGGAATTTGATCGTTTACAACATGATACCAGTGCCATTCAATCTTCTGTTTTGTTAATCACTGAAATCTCTGCCCAAACTAATTTGTTAGCGTTGAATGCATCAATTGAGGCAGCACGAGCCGGAGAACATGGACGAGGTTTCTCAGTTGTAGCCTCAGAAGTACGCAATCTGGCTGAGAAGAGTCAAAATGCCTCAAGAGATATTATGGCTGTTGCTGAAAAGATTAATGCGGCGACGGACACCGTGATGAGTAAACTACTGGAAAGCAATAAAGATGGCGGAACCGCTCTCGAAATGGTCAAAAAAACCAATTCAATGATTGGACATTCCACAGACTTTTCAACACAAATCAGTGAATTAAATCAATCAATCGCGCAAATGATGCAAGAACAAAGCGCCGTTTCAGCGGAAATAAGCTCAACTATGCATCAGATACAGAACTCGAATAATGAAATTGAATTAGCAGTTGAACAAACCGCTGAACGAAATTCGCAAATTCGCGGCATTGGTACCTTTATAAGTGATGAAGCCAATATTTTTAAAACGTGAAACTTATCATTAGGCCATTGAGGCGATAGTTTTGCGAAAACGACTCAACGATAAACCAAATAAAGCGCCACCCAGCAGAATCAAACTTAAAAACTGTGGCCAGACTTCACTTATCCCTGCTCCACGATAAAGAATTGATTGGGCCAGCATCACAAAGTGTGTGTTGGGCGCCAACAACATAATGTGCTGAATAATATCCGGCATACTTTCGCGGGGAGTTGTACCACCCGATAACACCTGTAATGGCAACAGAATTAATACCATCAACAAACCGAATTGAGGCATAGATCGGGCGATGGTACCAAGAAAAATACCTAACGATGTTGTGGCAAATAGATGCAGCAACGTGCCAAACAAAAACAGTCCGACTGAGCCATGCAGCGGCACTGCCAGCCAAAGTTGCACCACTAACCATAACGACAAAGCTGTCGCCACCAACACGACTAAAGCCATCGACCAGACTTTGCTGGCCATGATTTCAAAAGGTGTCACCGGCATCACCAGTAAATGTTCGACTGTGCCGTGCTCACGCTCTCTAATCAGTGCTGCACCGGTCAGAATAATTGACAGCATGGTGATGTTATTGATGACCTGCATAACTGCACCGAACCACTGGCTGTTGAGTTCAGTATTAAACTTGGCACGTAAGACCAAATCCACCGGCGTCACGCTGACCTGTCGGTGGCGCTCTACAAACGTGGTGATTTCGCCACTGACAATCGACTGCACATAGCTGTTACCGGTAAATGCTTGTCCCATGCGCGTGGCATCAATATTCAATTGAATGGCGGGTTGATGCCCCGCCAGCAGATCACGCTGAAAATTGGACGGAATATGCAAGGCAAAGGTATCAATCCCCATATCCATTCGGGCATCAACTTCATGCTGTTCAATCAGCACCGGTGGTTTGAAATACGGCGGATAAAAAGCATCCACAATGCGCATTGATAAGGGAGAGCGATCATCATCAACAATCGCTATCGGTGCATTATTCAACGAATCAATCATCGCTGTGGCAGCCGTATAAACTGACAAACTGAATGCGTAAACAATAAAAATCATCAACACCGGATCACGCCACAGACTACGCAGCTCTTTTATTCCCAGATGCAAAATATTGCTAACGGCCATTTCAGCGTTCCTGCTTTTTCAATAACATGACACCGATAACCAATAACACCGGTGCAGCAATAAACAGCGCGATAAATGCCGGTTGTAATTCGGCATAGGACAAGCCTTTAGAAAACACCCCTCGCGAAATCGTCAAAAAGTGCGTAGCGGGATAAACCTCACCAATCCACCTGCCGACACCTTGCATTGAAGACACAGGATCAATCATGCCGGAAAACTGCACTGCCGGAACCAGTGTTAAAAGTGCTGTGCCAAATAACGCTGCGATCTGACTGCGGGTAAATGCTGAAATCAATAAACCCAGTGAGGTGGCACAAAAAACATACAGCAATGCAGCAAATGCCAAGGTGAAAAAGCTGCCGGTAAACGGCACCTGAAATATAAACACTGCAAACAGCACTAGCAGCACAAAATTCAACATACCCAGGGCGATATACGGCAGTTGTTTACCCAGCAGGAATTCCAATCGGGTCACTGGCGTGACATACAGATTCACAATCGAGCCCAGCTCTTTTTCACGCACCACCGAAAGCGCCGTCAACATCGATAAAATCAGCATCAATAATAATGGAATCATCGCCGGTACGATTGCCACCAGACTTTTTACATCCGGGTTATAACGAAAGCGTGTTTCGATGATGGCTGGCTGGGCAATAACTGCAGAGCCAAGTATTTCTCTTGATTTGGTGATAAGCCAATGACTGTGCATTCCCTGCACATAACCACGAATATTTTCACCGCGGGTTGGCATCGAACCATCAATCCACGCGCCAATTTCAACGGTCTGCCCACGTGCCAGATCTCTGCCGAAACCATAGGGGATCTCTATTGCCAGACTCAGCTCACCTGATTGCATTCGCCGCTCTATTTCAGCATGACTATACAACTCGGGTTGTTCAATAAAATAACGTGAACCAGATAGATTTAATCTGTAATCACGGCTGGTAGCTGTTTGATCAGCATCCAACACGGCAAATTTGAGATCTTCAACATCCATATTAATGCCATATCCCACCACAAACATCAGCAGTAAGGTGCCCACCATCGCCAGCGTCAGGCGTATTGGATCCCGCAGTAGTTCGAGTGTTTCCCGGCGACTGTAACTATATAAACGCCGCAGATTAAACGCATCGGTAGTGCTAACCGCTCGATTCGATTGGCTGGTTGGAGGCATCGAAGGTTTGACCGTTTCATTAATGCCAGTTTGCGGTTTAGCTTCACGCAGCACTTCTTGCTGCAGATATTCAACAAAGGCATCTTCCAGAGAAGCTGAATGTCTGGCATTTTTTAAATTTTCCGGGGTATCGGTCACCAGTACCTTGCCCGCATGCATCAATGAAATCCGATCGCAACGCTCTGCTTCATTCATAAAATGTGTGGAGATAAAAATGGTTACGCCATCCTGACGCGCCAAATCCACCAATATCTGCCAGAACGCATCACGCGCAATAGGATCCACTCCCGACGTCGGTTCATCCAGAATCAGCATTTCCGGTCCGTGAATCATCGCCACTGCAAGGGATAATCGCTGTCTTTGTCCTAACGGTAAAGCATCCGGCAAGCTGTCCAGCACGGCTTCCAATTCAAAGCGTTTGGCCATTTCCAGGATTCGGCCAGCAATTTGCTGGGTGGGTAATTTGAATAAACGTGCATGCAGATCCAGATTCTGTCTTACCGTAAGTTCACCATATAACGAGAATGACTGGGTCATATAGCCAACTCGCTGGCGAATACTCAGATCATGCGGATCAATTGCCAAGCCAAATAATTTGGCTTGGCCTTCTGTCGCAGCCAACAGGCCGGTCAGCATTTTCATCGTCGTGGTTTTGCCACAACCATTGGATCCGAGAAAACCAAAAATTTCACCGCGAGGTATTTTAAAACTCACCTTATCGACAGCAGTGAAGTGCCCAAACCGCATCGTCAGCTTATCCGCCTCAATGGCAAATTCATCCTGCGTCGTAGCATTACGTGGTGGAATCACTACGGGTTTATGGCGATCTCGCTGTTCATCAGGCAATAAGGCAATAAATGCTGATTCCAGTGAGGTGGTGGAAGTCTGCTGAAGAATTTGCTGCGGGGTGCCTGTAGCCAGCACTTTTCCCTGATTGATGGCTATCAACCAGTCAAAATCCGCAGCCTCTTCCATGTAGGCTGTGGCCACTAAAACACTCATGGTCGGGTTTTCGCTGCGGATGCGATTAATCAATGTCCAGAATTGACGTCTGGATAACGGATCCACACCGGTTGTCGGTTCATCCAGAATGAGTAAATCCGGATCATGTATCAGTGCACAGCATAAACCGAGTTTTTGTTTCATGCCGCCGGATAATTTTCCCGCGGGTCGATCCGCAAACTCTGTCAAACCTGTTGCATCAAGTAACTGGCTGATCCGTTGTTCACGTTCAGCCCGATCCTGGCCAAATAATCGTGCAAAAAAATCGACGTTCTCAAATACGGATAAGGTGTGATATAGGTTTTTGCCAAGGCCCTGTGGCATATAGCAATCCGTGGACACACTTTCTGACGATGCTGTTTGTTTCGCATATCACCACCGAGTACTTCAACCTCACCCTGTTGAATGGCATGCGCACCGGATATCAACGAAAACAAACTGGACTTACCTACACCATCGGGACCGATGATACCAACCATCACGCCTGCAGGAATCGTGAGATTCAGCTCATTTAACGCTATCGTTTTGCCATAACGAAGACTGACATTTTTCAGCATTGCCACTAATTGCTGGCTGCTTAATTCCGTCAACGGTTTGGCAGACATTAAGGGATCCTCACCGCCAGATGTTCTGGCCACTCTCCTTGTGAGTCTTCAAGAATAAAAGCCATACCGGGTAACCCGGTTTTTACTCTGAGGATATTCGCATCCAGCAAGTCTTTCGGGATTTGTGCCCGCACCCGGAACATCAGCTTTTCCCGTTCACTGGCGGTTTCAACTGTCTTCGGAGTGAACTGTGCGACATCGGCAACAAATGACACGTTGGCTGGAAAAACATAGTTGGGTGCCGCATCCAGAATGATTCTGACCTCGGTACCTAATGCCAAACGACCCGCCCGGTTTGTAGGTAAGAAAAAGGTCATATAGACATCACGCAGATCCACCAGATTCAGAACCCGGCCACCCGCTGCAATGACTTCGCCCGGTTGAGCAATTCGATATTGAACTCTGCCATCACGTACCGCTTTGAGTTCACTATCCGTAATATCAGCCTGAATACGATCAATGCTCGCCTGCGACCCTAACAAAGCCGATTCAGCTCCCGCCATTTGTGCCCTGGCTGTCACAATAGCTGCATCTGCAGCGGCAACTTGTGCTTTTGACGCGCTTACAGCCGCAATAGCACTTTGTTGTCTGGCAAAATCATCATCAGATTCCTGCTGTGAGGTTGCCCCACGCCCTGCCAGTGAAGATGATCGTTCATACCGTTTGCGGGCAACATTCAGTTCAGCTTCACGTTGTGCAACCAGTGCTAAAGCGGCTTGTCTTTCAGCCTCACGTTGCACTAATTGACTATTGGCTATGGCAACAGAACTTTCAGCCTGATGAAATAAGGCCTGCGCTTCTCGTAATTGAGCCATCAGGTTTTCTGTATCCATCCTGGCGACTACCTGACCTGCAGTCACAAACTCGCCTTCATCAACCAAAATATCCTCAATACGACCTGCGGTTTTACTAGCCACATCTATTTCCGTGGCTTCAATCCGGCCATTTCCATAAACCAAACCTGCATAGGGATCGGGAGCGAGAAACAAACGCCATAATAAGAATGCTGACAGAGCAATAAATGCCAAGAGAATTGCGGCACGCAACAAGTGAGTATTTCGGGAGGTTGTCATCCGAAGCGTCCTTTATAAAATCAAACCAGTTTGAACAGCGATACTAATGATTAACAGTCAGAGTTATTGATGGATAGATGTGGCTTTTCCATCTTGTGTTGGTTGGCAGATAGTCTACGGAAAGATTGAACCGTAATGACTAATTATTCCACTCATCAATATTTCTCTATCAATGCGAGCAGTGTACGCCAAAAATGTTTGATGAAACCGTGAGGTTTGGTCTAAGAACTAGTCTTTTGATGCAGATCAAATGGAATGCATAAGCAGGGAAATTATGCTCAGGGTTGATGTTGCTCACAGCCTTGAAAGACTTGCTGTTCAACAGCTTCCTCAGGTAGATCATTCGGGAAGGTATAAGCGAGATTAATTGCCAAATCAACCACTCGTAAAAATTCATCATTTGCAAATTCAGGGCGCAAACTCTGTTCAACTTCTTGTTTGGATTTTCCAGACTGCTTGTGATGGTAATAATCGCCAGTAAGATTGGCGATAAGTTCACACTGTTTGTTGTCTTCCATCTCGTCTGCAAGAAGTGGCAGGCTCAATGAAGCAAAAATGGGTAGAACCAGAAACATAGGTGTTTTCATCAGCATCTCGACGATTTATATAAATATCAGCATAGATACGACTATCAATAAATCATAAAAATCCGCCATCAAAACAATTACTCTGAGCAAAAAAAACGGCCTGAAAAGACCGTTTTTATATGCTTATGTGATTATCAAGGTTGTGGCGTATTAAATATTTTCACAATCTTGTCATTCTTGATAATGACATGTGTTTCCTGCTTTTCGACAATCCGATAAAGCCATTTTTCAAACTGGTCATTTTCTTGATCTGAATCAGCGACTTTACGCAGCACAGGTCGAGTGTGCACGCTGACAAATGCCGGCTCCCAATATTGTCCGCATATCGCTTTGATATCGTCAGTACTCATACCAATGGTAATGCTATTGGCACCGCAGGCCATGCTGCTTTCATGCGAAGAAGAATTCCCGGCAAATGCCGATGCTGAAACTAACAATGTCGCCATTGACACTGAAATAAGAGATGTTAAAGACATGATTTTCCTCGCAAAGTTGACGCTGCTCTCAGTTAAATTCGAGACAATATGCGACTTTAAGATGCTGTTCGTCAACAGCTAAGTACCTAAATTGGCAAATTTTTTTCATTTTTTTGTAAATTTCGTTATCTCCATGATCAAAAACTGCTACTTATTGCCCAATAACATTTGAATTTAGGCGTTGAGTGATGTTTATACTGGTCATCACTTTTCATAATTCGGAATGTTATTGAAATGTCGCTTAGACCCATATATATCCCTTATGCTGGCCCAGTCCTGTTAGCTACTTCATTACTGAATAAAGGCACAGCATTTAGCGAGTCCGAGCGACAGCAATTCAATCTTAAGGGCTTGATACCGCAACGTTTTGAAACGATCGAGCAACAGGCTGAACGCGCCTATCAGCAATATTCCAGTTTTATCGAACCGATTAACAAACATATTTACCTGCGGACTATCCAGGATAATAACGAGACTTTGTTCTATTACCTGCTCGAACATCATCTGCAAGAAATGATGCCAATCATTTATACCCCTACAGTGGGAGATGCCTGCGAACGCTTTTCACAGATCTATCGCCGGGCCAGAGGCTTATTTATCTCTTATCCCGACCGACATCATATTGATGAGATTCTGCTTAATGCCACGAAACGCAATGTCAAAGTTGTTGTAGTGACGGATGGCAGTCGTATTCTTGGCTTGGGTGATCAAGGTGTTGGCGGTATGGGCATTCCGATCGGTAAGCTGTCTTTATATACCGTTTGTGGAGGCATCAGCCCGGCTTATACCCTGCCCATCATGCTGGATGTCGGGACCGACAATGCCGATTTGCTTAATAACCCTCAATATATTGGCTGGCAGCATCCGAGAATTGATGCTCAGCAATACGATGAGTTTATGGATTTGTTTATTACTGCCATCAAAAAACGCTGGCCCAATGTGCTGCTGCAATTTGAAGATTTTGAACAACGCAAAGCATTGCCATTACTCAATCGTTATCGCGATGAATTATGTTGTTTTAATGATGATATTCAGGGAACAGCCGCTGTCACTGTTGGCTCATTATTGGCCGCTTGTCGTGCCAAACAACAAACTCTCTCTGAACAAACCATCGTATTTGTTGGAGCCGGTTCTGCAGGATGCGGTATTGCCGAACAAGTCGTCGCTCAAATGATGACTGAAGGTACCAGCGAACTCGCTGCACGCCAACGGATATTCATGATTGATCGACCAGGTTTACTGACCCAATCATTACCCGGGCTACCTGAGTTTCAGCAAAAGCTTGCCCAACTGGATCTGGTGTGTGCTAACTGGAATATCTCTGGTATCAATCCCAATCTGGCGGAAGTTATTGAGAATGCCCGTCCAACGGTGTTAATTGGTGTTTCCGGTCAGGCAGGAATTTTTACCGAAGCAATAATTAAATCCATGTATTCGCATTGTCAGAAACCGATCATTTTCCCGTTAAGTAATCCATCCAAGCAGATAGAAGCTCATCCACAGCAGCTTATCGAATGGACAGACGGCAATGCACTTATTGCGACCGGCAGTCCTTTTATGCCCGTTATTTACCAGCAAAAGCTTTATCCCATTGCTCAATGCAATAACAGTTATATTTTCCCGGGATTGGGGTTGGCAGTTGTTGCCGCCAAGATAGAACGGATCACCGATGAGATGTTGATGGTAACAAGCGAAATACTGGCAAGCGCCTCACCGATGGCTACCGATGGTCACCAGGAACTTCTCCCACCCCTGACCGAAACCGCCGAACTCAGTAAAAAAATTGCCTTTGCTGTTGCAATACTCGCTCAACGAAAACAATTAGCCCCAGAAATGTCCGAAGCCTCACTAATGCAGGCTATTGAAGATAACTTCTGGAAACCACGTTATCGTGATTACCAGCGTGTGAATGTATAAGATAAAAAAGGGCTTGCAGTGAACAACTACAAGCCCTTTTGAATAAGCTGATATCACTATTTGATTAGAAATCCATTGTGGCTGTTAGGGTGACTGTGCGAGGAGCACCCAATACCAGATACCCTGTACCAACCGTTCCATTAGCGCCTACATATCCACCTGCCGAAGCCCAGTAGTCTCTATCAAGAACATTATTCACTCTGGCTCGTAATGTGAGATCTTTACCATTCACTTGCATTAAATACCTTGCACCGATATCCACTCGCGTCCAGCTAGGTAATTTCAAATCGTTGGCAGAATCTGCGTACATTGATCCCGTGTAGATAATTCGGCTATCAAGTGCCAAACCACTGACCTGTGGTACTTCCCATTCTGCGCCAATATTTGCTTGATATTCAGGAATGCCCACTACACGGTTCCCGTCTAAATCATCACTTCCTGTTTTATCCTGTTTAGCATCCAGCCAAGTCACACCACCCAGTAACTTAATATCATCAGTTAATAAACCAAAGGTCGTTAACTCGATACCTTGATGGTTGTTCTCGCCAGAAGTTTCAAACACTGGATTGGCAGGATCTGAGGTATCGGTAAAAGAACGTGGCATATCGGTGGTGAAATATGCGAGTCCCCAACCTAAATAATCAGAGTCATATTTCAAACCGATTTCTTTTTGTTCGGCTACGTATGGAGACTGTGCTTCACCTCTATTAACAAGGTCGATACCATTAAACTGTTCTGGGGCCGTTTCCCCCTGACGCAGACTTTCAATGTAATTACCATACACAGACAACTGGGGTGTGAGTTTATAAACCATTCCTACTACAGGAGTGTTTTCTGTTGCTTTATAGTCACTGGTTTTGTCACCTGTGCTGTAATCATAGGTTTTTACTTCTATCGTCTGCCTACGGATACCAAGTGTTAATAGAAACTTCTCGTCGAAGAATGACAAAGTATCGCCAATGGCATAACTCTGAAGTTGAACTGAATTTGTTAAAGTGGGAGTCAAATCTGAATTAGTTTGAAAACCAAGTGGTGGTTGTGACACATCAACAGGATTGTATAAGTTGGTTAATAAAGTACTTCCTGTCCCATAAGCGTTTTTTGAATCTAATTCAAAAAATGAAGCAGACATTACCCATTCATGTCCTACATTACCTGTATTGAATAAGCCACGAAGACCAAGTTCACCGGTATCGACCTCATCTTTACGAGCATTATCAAATCGAAAGAAATTTCCTTGTCCAGAATTAGCATCTGTTACACGAATATTGGCTAAGGAGTTTTCCTCCTCGGTGCGACGTAATCCATAAGCAGCCCACGCCGTTGTCGTTTCCGTGACATCATATTCACCACGCATAGTGCCAAACCAGTCTTGCTCATCAGAATACGACCAGGGTTGAGCCCAATTGCTATCAGAGTTTGGGGCAGAAGGAATGCGATCAAGCCCTAATAGAGTTACATTAGTACGTGTTTCATCCAGTTGATTATCCTGATAACCGATATCTGCTGATAAGCGGGCTCTATCCCCTCTCCAATCCAGGCCAACAGAAAACAAGCCTAATTGGGTTTCTTCATCATCAATTGCAGTGCCACCATCGCGGTAAGCCGTATTAACACGTACACCAAACTGTTTTTCTTCTCCAAATCGTCTGGCGATATCGGCAGAAACAAGCCCTTGCTGCCCGTGTTCTGTTCCAACCGTAATTCTATTCAATGGCTCATTAGGCGCACGCTTTGGGAGTAAATTAACATTACCGCCGATGCCGCCACCACTTGGTGAAGCGCCGGAAAGAAATGAAGAAGCACCTCGTAAAAGCTCTACACGCTCAAAAAGTTCTGTAGCTATATACTGGCGAGGTAACAGTGAATAAAGACCGTTATAAGCAATATCATCAGAACTCAACACAAAGCCACGAATAAAGTAGGATTCCTGAAAGTTACCAAATCCTCTTGCCACCCTTACTGATGGATCATTTTGCAAAACATCGCCAACACTTCGTGCCTGACGATCTTGAATAAATTCATTGGTATACGCCGTGATACTGAATGGGCTATCTAAATGATCAAGGGTTCCAAGAATGCCCGCTCTTCCACCCACTGCAACCTGGCCGCCACTATGAGCTGGAGATAAACCTTCAGCCGATGCATCCGCACTGGCGGTGACCGTGATAGATTCAAGTTCTTCCGAATCATTTACCATCTCAGCGGCGCTAACTGAATGTATTGCGAGCAACGCTAAACTTATTGACTTCGCTAATGATGATAATTTTGTTCGCATGAACCTTCTCCAGCCCCGATAAAAAAAACATATGTTACGCTGAGGCCGATTAACAGTAAATACAAATCATTATCGTTTAGATAAGTATGAAGCGTTATGCAAAAAAACAATTGAAGACAATCAAGATTTAACTAATGAGGTTTGCTATTATTTGCCGGTCAAATACTGACATGTCGCTATGTTGTTGGGCATGGTCGACGAGAAAAGCAATCGGTTTGTCGCATGACAACCATGATTCATACTTTTAAATATCAGGATTTTTATGCCAGAAATTATTATTGAAAAAAACCCGAGCGAAGCACGTTTACAAGAATTAGGCGTGTCAGGTTGGGAAATTTGGGATTGCCCAGTTACTGAATTCCGTCTGGATTTCGATGAAACCGAAAAAGCTTACATTCTGGAAGGTGAAATTGTTGTTACTCCAGATGGTGGTCAACCAGTCACGATTGTTCCTGGTGATTACGTGATTTTCCCAACAGGTTTGAAAAGCATGTGGCAAGTCACCAAACAGCTGAAAAAACATTACAGCTACGATTAGTCAGCAATATTAATAAGGCATCTTCGGATGCCTTTTTTTTTCACTTTTTTTCAGTATGCTCAACTTTTAACAACCGTTCATGTCTCTCACTACAATGCACACAAATAATGGAGTCAGTATGAAAGTAATCGCCTTTGCAGCCAGCAGCAGTAAACAATCTATCAACAAACAACTTGTTACTTACGCGGCAAGTCTTATCGACAATGCTGATGTAGAAGTGTTGGATTTAAATGATTATGAGTTGCCATTATTCAGTGTTGATATTGAAAAAGATCTCGGTCAGCCTGCGCTGGCTCAAGCATTTCTCGACAAATTGGGCAGCGCTGATGCATTAGTTATTTCCTTTGCAGAACATAATGGAAATTATTCGGCTGCCTGGAAAAACCTGTTTGACTGGTGCACCCGAATCGACCAAAAAATCTTTCAGAAAAAACCTACGATTCTTCTTTCGACCTCGCCTGGTGAGCGTGGTGGTGCAACTGTGATGGATATTGCCGTTAGTTCTCTTCCTCGCTTTGCTGCAGAAATAAAAGGCAGTATGTCACTCCCCTCTTTTTATGATAATTTTGATATTGATAACGGGCGCATTATTAACGCTGAATATGACCAGCAACTGCGTCAAACGATGGCTCAATTGGCTTCCGGTTGAGTTGTCACAATTTATAAATATAGTCGCAGTATTGTTGAAACATTTAACGATAAGATATCGTTTGTTTATTTTGAGGATGTCACATGAACGACTCGACAGCAGTGTTGGAATTAAAGAAAAAAGCCAAGAAACAACTTCTTAAAATAAGTGATGAAAGCTCAGTACATAGTACTCGAGCTAAGGCTTTATTGATTTTATCTGAGGGGGCAAGCCAGGAAGAGGCGGCCGAAAAGACAACATTAAGCTTAGGGCAAGTTCGTTACTGGCTGGGACGTTATCGAGCAAACGGTATTGCCTGTTTTCCTGAGGTAACTGAAGGAGAATCCAAGCCAAATAGCAAGTCAAAAAAATCTGATTCTAAAAAAACCAAAAAAGCAGATAAAAAAATCAAAGTTAAGAAAACCGATAAAAAGAAAGATAAAGTCAAAAAACTAAAAAAATCCAAATCAAAAAAATGAGTCATTAAATTCTCACCTAGCCCTGGGTGTTGCTTGCATAATCACTATGTATA
The DNA here is from genome assembly GCF_004832235.1 of Methylophaga sp. SB9B. NCBI lineage: Bacteria > Pseudomonadati > Pseudomonadota > Gammaproteobacteria > Thiotrichales > Piscirickettsiaceae > Methylophaga > Methylophaga sp. SB9B. The sequence goes on along the minus strand of NZ_SSXS01000003.1, from coordinate 183,068 downwards.
TATGCTTAGAAGGCAAGTTCGATCTGAATATAAACAATCATGCATTTTCTACATTGTCTGGAGACACACAACTCCCCTTCTCGCCCTGTTGAAATTTCATAAAACTCAGCAACTTAGATATTGAAAAACATCTAATTGTCTTTATGTCTTATGTTTAGCTTATATTTTAGCTAAAGATTTTTTATATTCAGTCGACAACCATGCTGTACAGCAGTAAATTTGATATAGCTATTAACGAAAGCTGCTTAAACTTAAGCAATGAAGCATTGGGATGATACCAAAATGAATATTCATAGTATTCGCACGAAAAGCTCTTTACCTGTATTGGTCATGGGGTTGACCATTATCATTGTCATCTCAATGTTTTGGTGGATGATGTCGTTACAGAATCGGCTTATAGAAATTCAGGCACGAAACTTCATGCCGGCCAGTGAGGTGATTCTCAATGCAGATCGTGATCTTTATCAAGCAAAACTTGCACAACTTAATATTATTTCCGAACGCTCAGACAGTGCACAGCAAGAAGCAGATCGTCAGGAGAATATGCAACAAGTCGCCGATCGATATGCCGAATATCGAGAGTATCTGAAGGACTATCCCGAGATATCGGGTGATCCAGCTTTATTTGATAAGGCTTATCAGGAATGGGTGACATCTTCTAATGCGCTGGTTGATGCTTTTAATAGGAATCAATCACTGAGTAGTCTTGAACAAATAGAAGATCAGGAGTTCGCTGAGTTACGGGATATTCTGGATAAATCAGGCGAAGCGGTTATCACCGGATTTCAGGTGATTGAAGAGCAATTAGCCGCCGATATTCGGACCAAAATGACAATTACCTTTATTGCTGTTGGTATCGTACTGTTAATTGCCATTGCGTTTAGTTATCTCATCCCTAAAAAACTCACTGATGATATTAATTATCTTGTTAAACGGATAAATGAAATTGCCTCTGGTGATGGTGACTTAACCGCCAGGATTGATGTTTCATCAAAAGACGAATTCGGTAATCTAGCCGTTGCCTTCAACGTGTTTGTCACCAATTTGCAGGATTTGATTAAAAACATTCTCGCGCAAGTTGGCAGCCTGGGTAACCTCACGGCCAGTTTGTCAGACGCCTCTGTGCACACCAAAAGCATAAATCAAAATTTGAATTTATCTACTGAGTCGATTGTTAGTGCGGTTCATGAAATGACATTGGCTAATAAAGAAATGGCTCAGGTAGCGACTAACTCTGCTTCCGAAGCAGACAAAACAGCGGGATTGGCGGACCGTGGTATGGCGGTTGTCAGAAGCTCTAACGAAAAAATTTCTGCACTGATACGCAATATGGATTTGGTATTAAATTCCTCTCAAGAACTGGAAGCCAATTCAAATAACATCGTTTCAGTACTGGAAGTTATTCGAGGTGTTGCTGAACAAACCAATTTGCTGGCTTTAAATGCCGCTATTGAAGCTGCCCGTGCCGGTGAACATGGTCGTGGCTTTGCCGTGGTCGCCGATGAAGTCAGAACCTTGGCAACTCGAACTCAACAAAGTACCAATGACATAGATAAGATCATTCAAAAATTGCAGTTATCAGTTAGCTCTTCCTCCAAAGCGATTTCTGAAGGTAAGGTAAATGCTGATGAAACAGCCAATACCTTTGTTGAAGCTGATGCGGTATTTAACGAAATTCAGCAATCTTCAAATCGTGTTAATGATATGGCTACCCAAACGGCTCAAGCAACAGAAGAGCAAACTTGTGTTGCCGAAGAGATCAGTAAAAATCTGCACGGTTTAAACCAGCAGACCGAATCGGCCAGTGAAATTGCTGAAACCGGTGAAGAATTAGCTCAGGAAATCCGACACTTTTCAGATAACATGAAACAAATGATGGGTCGCTTTAAAGTCTAGTTGTTCATTATGCAGCGGGTCGTAAACCACATTGTTCGAGCAAATCTTGCCAGGCCTCTGTGTGTTCTCTGACCCGCTGTTGATATAAAGCCCAGAGACCTGTCTCGTCATCCCAGTTTAGGCTAAGAGAATAATAAGGCTTAAAGGATTCAGGCATAACATGCTGTTGAAGTTGAGCCAACTCAGATAGCGGTTCGAATAACTGCCCCGCTGCACGATTAACACTAGCCATATACGGCTGAACTTTCCCGATATACACACTATAAAACATAGACTCTACAACTCGCGCCTGCTTATTAGGCTTGCTTTGCGAGCATAAAGGCTGCTGGTGAATCCGCTGCTGCAGTATCTGCGTAGCATCATCAAGACGAGTGATCAGCAACCTTGCACTGTTATGTAACTGGCCTGCCCTGCTTCCGTATTGCCAACTTTGTTGAATGTTTCCAAGATAAGTCAGATCTACCGAATAATCACCGGATTGTAGTTTTCCAATGACATCATTCAGATACTGAATATCATTTCCGTATTGTGAAATTTCGTGTTGGCTCTGTTCCGGTTGATAAAGTCCATTTGAAAGGCTCGTAAGCTGAGCTATTTCGTCAGTTCCCCACGTAGCATTCCAGATCACCCTCGGTAAGTTTTGTTGTTTTGTTTCGATGGCGACAACTACTTTCTGTCTTAGCTGTTCATTATCTATTTCAGCTAAACATGTCCTGGCTGCTTCGATAAAACGTAACTCATAACGCAAACTGTTTAATGGCTGCATAACACGGCCAAGGATTGCATTTTTTTCACCCACCACAAATTGCAGTTCACAACCATACAGCTTTAAAAAATCGAGCATGTTTATATCAGTCTCAGCTATCGATAAGGTGCGCTCACGGGATCTCGGTATTCTTTCAATAGCCACCAATTCCGAATAATTCGGCTCAACATCTAGCACATTTGCTAAACGCTTCACGTATTCGTCCATTAATGTGTCCGGTTTTGCCAATGGGTCGCAAGCGCTCAACAAGAGCATTAAATATACTAAAACGGTAATTCGATAGTTTGTTGGCATTAGAGTGGTTTTAACCTGTAACCGGTAATTTTGAGTTGTGACATATTAAATAGGTTAAGGACTCGTTTTAAATTTATTGTATGCTCCACATTAGTTTTACAAAAAGGATCAACTCCTTGAAAAACAGAGCAGATATGTCTCATCCGGTAGTCAGCGACGATTATTTCCAGCAATGGCAGGATCTGATCGATTTATTTGCTGAGTTTATGGAAGTGCCTGTTGTATTGCTGACGCATTTAAATGAAAGTGATGAACTCGCTGTAATGGTCAAAAACCGTGCGATTGAAAATCCTTATCAAATTAATCAAAAATTTAATCTAACCGGCTCAGATACCTATTGTGAATTTGCCATTCGTCAGCAACAAACGCTGTTTGTTGCTAATGCAAATGAAGATCCACAATGGAAAGATAAATACGATCACAACTTAGGCATGGTCAACTATCTTGGAGTACCTGTTATCTGGCCTAACGGAGATCCATTTGGCACCTTATGCGTGCTGGATACAAAAACCCATTATTACAGTGAGCTGCAAATAAAAATGATGGTGCAGTTACGTAATATCTTTGAAGCTAATCTGGATATTATGGAAAAGAATTTCGAGCTGGAAGAAGTGGCAAAAACACTGGAATATTTGGCCAATACGGATGATCTAACCGGACTGTGGAATCGCCGAGCATTTATTGCCCAGGCAGAAACCGAGCTGCAACGCACATCACGATACAACCGAACTCTGTGTCTGTTGATGTTTGATATTGATGACTTCAAACGGATAAATGATTTACATGGTCATAACACGGGTGATGAAGCTATCAAGTTATTCAGTGAATGCATCATGACCTCCAAGCGCTCATACGATATTTTCGGACGTATTGGAGGTGAAGAATTTGCCATGATCCTACCTGAAACCGAACTGGCTTCAGCATTGACTTTAGCTGAACGTATGCGTGAATGCGTTGAAAATTTAACCTTGCCACTCGTTAGTGGTGAAAATGTTAGCTTCACTGTCAGTATTGGGCTGACCGAATATAGTGAACAGGATGATGGGATTTTTGCCCTGCTCAGCCGGGCAGATCGCAATCTTTACATTGCCAAACACCAGGGTAAAAACTGCGTCGTAGCCTAAGCCCTGTTTATCTTTCACAGCCACCACAGCCCGAGGCTAAGAAAGATCAACAAACCCTAGTTTTTATCAAACTTCATCCATTCTCAAATAACATTAATTCCTGTTCATATAGCCTAGGTTAAGATTGAGTTAAGACTCTGACGTTATAGTCATCTTTATTTTTATAGCAGGAGCGTTGTATGACACCGGCCAAAAACCGGCTTCAAGCACTTGATGCATTAAGAGGCATAGCAGCTTTAGGCGTAGTCCTTTTTCATTACCTTCCTTATTACAACGAACTATACGGTCACGCCTTTACCCCACCAGATTTTCTCGAATTTGGCCGCTATGGGGTACATCTCTTCTTTATGCTCAGTGGGTTTGTTATTTTCATGACACTGGAACGAACAGAAAATGCAACCAAGTTTGGTTTAGCCCGTGCCTTTCGTTTATTACCGGCCTTATGGGTTGGTATTATTCTTACCTTTTTGTTTGTGCATGCCCTCGGGCCATATGACCGTGCCGTGCCGTTAAGTTCGGCATTGTTGAACTTTACGCTGTTACATAGTTACCTGGACCATGCACATGTTGATGGAGCTTATTGGAGTCTGGTGATTGAAGTGACCTTTTATGCCTGGATGGCACTTCTGTTTTACACATTGAAAAGCTGGCAGCAATTACGCACAGTGTTATTTGGCTGGATAATACTGAGTTACGTGGGTGTTATAAATTTAGAAAGTTTATCGCCAACAATGTTATTTATTGCAACTGAGTTATTATTTACTAGCTACGCACCATTATTTATTAGCGGGATTTTGTTATATCGCTGGCATAAAACCGGTAGTCTGGCTGCCATAGAGGTTTTCTTCTTGGCCTTATCAATGAGTCATGCACTGATCGCCTATCCGGCACCTTTCAATATCTTTGTTTTGAGCTGTTACGGCGTGTTTGTATTAGCAATAAGTGGCTATTTAAACTTCATCGTTAACAAAGTCACGCTATGGTTGGGCAGCCTGTCTTATTCTCTTTATCTGGTACATCAGAATATTGGTTACGGCATCATAGATCAAAGCTATGCCTTTGGATTATCTGGTTTGATGGGCGTTTCAATTGCCCTTGTCGTTTCGTTTATCCTGGCGATATTAATGCACTATTACGTCGAAAAACCCTCATTAAGGTGGTTCCGTGAAAGACGTCAAAAAAACGCCACCTTTACCAGCGACAAACTAGTCTAAGCCACTCAATGAAACGCTTGAGTCTGCTTAAACTAAACCCAACATTTACCATATGGAGATTAATATTGTGATTATTACTAAAATAAGCTTTGACCTTTACAAATAATCTCTATATAGTCGATTGTGCTTGCAAGTACGACAGATATTTGTTTTCAAGTTCGATGTTTCCGCTTTAATGTTAGATCCAAAGAGTACTCGTCCTGTTTTCAAAATACCCGCTCCACTTACAGCATACCCGCCCGATTAGGGCATTTTTAGATTTACAAAAAATAGGATGATTTATGTCTTCAACTGGAACAGTTAAATGGTTTAACGAAGCTAAAGGCTTTGGTTTTATCGAACAAGAAAACGGCCCTGACGTTTTCGCACATTTCCGTCAAATCCAAGGTGACGGTTTCAAAACATTGACTGAAGGCCAACGTGTAACATTTGATGTTACTCAAGGTCAAAAAGGTCCACAAGCTGAAAACATCGTTCCTGCATAATTGCTACGATAACAGTTTGTTTTTCACCTTCGGGTGAAACGAAAAGCCCCGGTATCCGGGGCTTTTTTGTATCTGGCGGTTATTAATCGCTAACAAGATAGATTACTAATCTCTAGAGTTTATTGAACGGTTATGCCACTTCAAAAGCTGTTTCGCATATTGCGCCAATATTGCTCTGTTTGAACTCAGAATGTACTTGAATCAATAATTTTTTTTCATTTACCCCTAAAAAAATACTTCACAAACCGCTTAACACTTCCACTGTTAGCAGCTGTTACATCAGTAGTTTCCGCAGAGATATCTTCAATTTTTTCCATTAGTGCATTTTGCCTTTTTCAAAATCAATCGATGAAATTAAATGTCACGCATGAACTGGCTTGATCATGGATCGATGCTCGCTTACATTGGCACTCTTTAAACGCAGCTTACGGTATGAGAATGGATATCCAGCAAATTGAAACCCTTTTCTTTCAAGCTCTGAGCATTGTCATGGATTGGGCAAGCAGTCCGAAATTTTATTCTCAAATCGGCTTAATCGTTTTATCAGGGCTGCTGGCCTATTCATTTGCCAGTTTTCTGAAAAATCGCTCACCCTTATTAAGACAAATCCCGGCTACCGGCCCATTACTGAAAATGCGTAATCGTATTTATCAAAGTCGTAATTTGATCTTACCGTTAATGCTTATTCTGGCATTTTCCATTGCCGCCGATATTAGCCAAATGTGGATAGGTCAAAGCTGGTTGATTCAAGTCTGCATGAGCTGGGCAGTGATCTTCATGCTCTATAAATTAATAGATCGCCTGGTTCATAAAGCATTATTTAAGAAGCTCGCGTTGTGGATTATTTTGCCAATCGCCATTTTGCAATTATTTGGTTGGCTTGATGCAGTTATTGCCTACCTAGAATCCATGTCATTTGAAGTCGGCAATATTAATATTTCTGCCTATGGCATCATTCGAGTATTAATATTCGGCACGATTCTGTTCTGGTTAGGACGCATTTCCAGCAATGCCGGGCAGCAAATCATTCGCAGTCAGGAAGATTTAGATGTTGGCACCCGTGAGGTGTTTGCCAAACTATTTCAAATCGCTCTGTTTTTCATTGTGTTCATTCTGCTATTGCAGATCATGGGCATTAATCTGACAGCTCTAGCCGTATTCGGTGGTGCGTTAGGTGTCGGTTTAGGCTTTGGATTACAATCCATCGCTTCAAATTTTATCTCCGGTATTATCTTGTTACTTGAACGCTCATTGAGTGTAGGTGACTACATTGAAATGGAAGATGGACGCAAAGGCGTAATTCGTGAGCTGAATATGCGTTCCACTACGCTAGAGACCTATGATGGTAAAGATATCATGGTGCCCAATGAGCAATTTATCACCACCAGTTTTACCAACTGGACGCATAAAAACTTTAAACAACGCTACGACATTGAATTCCAGGTTTCCTACAAAACCGATTTACATTTCTTGTTTGATTTACTTCGTGAAGTCGTTGCCAGTCACCCACGGGTTATCAGTGGTGATAATGTGCCGATTGAAGAACGTCCTGATGCTGAGATTGCTGGTTTCGGGGAATCAGGTGTCGATATCCTGATTGAGTTCTGGATGGAAGGTATCGATGACGGGCCAAATCGTGTGGGTGCAGATTTGTTATTAATGATTTGGGATGCCTTGAAAGAAAATAATATTGAGATACCTTATCCCCAGCGTGAAATCAAAATTGTAAATGCTGGCGAAAAAATGTTTATCAATTCAGGAAAATCCTGAGAGGCGTAAAGCCGAATGCTGAGGGTTTAATATTTTTGCCAGCGTATGATTTGAACCGTAGCAAAATTTATTGCTTAACAAATTTGGAGAAATAGACATGTGGACTAAACCAGAATACTCAGATATGCGTTTCGGCTTTGAAGTAACAATGTACATCTGCAACCGTTAATCTGCAGAAAAGCGAAACCTCAAAAAAGCCCCGACTAGTCGCTTTTTTGTGTCTGCTGTATAAATCAGGTTATGCTTGAATTAGCCGCAAGATGGAGGTAAATCATGACGCAACAAACTGATTTATATAACGCCATTATTGATAGTGCCGTTAATCTGGCTGCCAAGTCGTCCTGGGAATCATTGCGTCTGCATGATATCGCTACCGAATTGGATATTTCCCTTGCCGATATTTATGAATATTTCGCTGAAAAAGAACAAATCAGCGATGCCTGGTTCGAACGGGCAGATAGACAAATGCTTTCAGCTTCCCAAGCTTCACTCTTTCCAACACTTAGCAATCAACAGAAATTTCACAATCTACTGATGACTTGGCTCGACTCACTAGCAATTAATCACAAAGTGACCCGCCAAATGATTTTAAACAAGCTGGAGCCTGGTCATCTGCATATCCAGATACCTGCACTGCTTCGTATCAGCCGCACCGTACAATGGCTGCGTGAAGGGGCAAACCAAAACTCAACCTTACCTTGGCGGGCATTCGACGAAACCGTTTTAACCAGCATTTATTTAATCACTTTTTGCTGCTGGCTTACCGATAAAAGCCCTCTGTTTAACCGAACAAAACGTTGTCTCGACCGACAGTTAACGGTGGCAACAAAGCTTGGGTTTTTAAAATAATCCTGCTTAGGACCTGGTGATTCTATTTATCAATCGCCAGGCAAAAAACAGAAATCCAATAGGCAGAATCAACATAATCAATACGAATTCAGCTAATAAATAGATTGCAGCATTAATCCCTTGCTCTGCTTTCTGTTGAATATCCTGTAATCTGGCTTTCACATCTAAATTATCTTTAAAGCCTTGATACCACGTGCGTTGAGGCTCATCAGGATCGGGTTGAAGCGCAGCCACTTCCTGTTGGGTCGTTTGCAAAACTGCTATCGCATCCTGTCTGTCATGTTCCAACCAAACCTGTACTTGATTGGATGCCAGGATCGTCAATGGTATTGCCAAACGCAATAAGGTAATAACCAACACCAGGTTGAACAATCTCGCAGCCCAACGTTCTGGCAGCTTTTGCCAAAGAATCAACACAATAACGACAGCCGCAAAGCCAGCTAATACCCAGCGGAATATGGCGATATCCCCCATTGATAACAGGATCTTCTGGATGCCCAGTGATGCAGAAGCCATCAATAAAACGGTAGAAAATTGTTCAATCAAATCATTCAGCGGATCCAATATCTGCCCAGGTGTTAACGTTAAGCCTACCCCCATCGGCTCGATTGAGAGTTCAGTGCCCTGCGCTACCGAAATAACCGCGTTCAATCCTCTGGCAATGGCATAGACAGTGAGTGTCACTTTGAGCATTTGGCTTAATTGGTTTCCGACATTTGATTCGAAAGGGAGCAATGCCAAAACGACACAAGCCAGCAGAATAACAACTACAATAAGCTGACTGCGATGATAGTTCGTTTTCAATAGTTAACTCCCGTCAGAAGTGCATAATCAAAATATTAAACATTAGTCATAGGGTTCATAATTTTTATCCGGTTTGTTCTCACCTACTGACGTCTGTTTTGAGTCATGAATTCCGAGGAAATAGAACACCAGCAATAACACATAAAAAAATAGCAACCCGTCTTCTTTGACAATACTAATCAACGCCCAGGCAGGAACGATATAAAACACCAGATTAAGCATCACCGTGAGCAGCTTGCCTAAACGACGTTTTCCCAATTCATATAAACCTGCGGCAAACAGGCCAGTCATATAGCCACCGACAATCGCCAGAATCAGCAGTAAAATCACTCCAACCGTTGAAAACTTATCCATCATCAGCCTCGTTTATGATGACTATCTGCTGATAATGACGCGATAAATTCATTTTGTCATTGCTTGTTATCAATCATTTTTCCAGGGCATCAAAGGTTGGTGTTTGATGGTAAAAACAGGCAATATGGTTTCAATTACAATTGCAGCGGGGCTTAAGCGATGCGACAACATTTTCTGATGCTCAGTCTGTTTTGCTTGTTAGGCTGTAGCGAGCAAGCGGATAAAGTTGAAAAAGATAAAACGGATCCTGTTCTACAGTTAAGCCAATGGTGTTTTGATAACTGGAAAGAGCAACAATGGACCATGGGCGAATCGGATTTACCCGCCGTAGAAAACCTGGCTTTTAGCGAAGGCATTCGCAAAGTCTGTCGTGCCAGGGCTGAACTCTACGCCGAAGGTTATGAAATTTACCCGTTTATCACTGATACCATGCAGCGTGAGATCTATGCGTTGGTATTTTCAGCCGACGTCGAAGATATTAAATCCCATCTAAAACAGCATCTGCCAAAACTCAAACGCATTTGAGTTACAGATTCAATTGCTGATGGAGGCCTTGTCGATAGGCACTGATTGCCGGAATAAGCGCCACAAGAAAACTCGCGATAAGTACTAACGGCAACATAAACAGAAACTCATTGATGATAGATAACCGTGTCAGCAAAATCCCATACTCCTGCAACAACCAGTCTTTAAGTACATACATACTTAACTGCAAGCTGATAAATGCCGTAAAAGCGGCTGCAAGACTAATCAGCATGGCCTCAAGCTGCAGCAAGGCAAACAAAAATCCTGGTCGATAACCCAACGCACGCAGCACGGATAATTCATGGCGGCGCTCGCGCATCGAGACCAGCAGCATATTTGCCATGCCAATTAAAGCGCCCAGTAACACCAGTGATGCAATCAACAATAATAGCTGCTCAACACTGCTGAGCATTGTCCATAACGACATCAATGTCGCACCAGGCAAAATTGCCTGTAATGGTTCCTGCCGGTACTCATTGATTTGGCGTTGCAGATTAAATGTCTGTATCCGCGAATTAAGTCCCAGCATAAATGCAGTTATGGTTTTTGGCTGCAAATCTTCTAACTCTGGTGTGGCTGTGCCCGGCATTCGCACCCCGCCCTGCCAGTTGTAATGAATCGCTTCAATACCTTGTAAACTCACATACACAGATTGATCGACCGGCGTGCCAGTTGGGGCAAGAATACCGGTAATTTTAAACGGATGATCATCATGTTTACTAAAGCTGGTACTAGCAATACCATGTGCCAGAACAATCGCATCATCTACTTGGTAACCCAGTTGTTTGGCGACTTCTGAGCCAATCACTGCATCAAAATGTTCATCAAACGCTTTGCCATGTTGAAAGGTAAGCGCTTGTTTATTTCCAAAGCGGAAAAATTCAAAAAAATCGGTGCTAGTACCAACCACCCGATAACCTCGATGCGAATCCCCGAGAGAAATTGGAATACTCCAGGCTACAGATGGATTGGTCGCAAATTGCTGATAACTCTGCCAGGAAACATTATTGGTTGGCACACCAATATGGAATACCGAATACAACAGGAGATTCACCTGACCGGTGCGTGCGCCGACAATCAAATCAACGCCAGAAACCGTTTTGCTAAAACTGTCTTTGGCCTGATAGCGAATGGTTTCCACACTCAGTAACACAAAAATACTCACTGTCATCATCAGCACCGTCAGTAGCACACTGACGCGTCTTGCCAATAAACTTTTCCAGGCCAGTTTAAACAGCATGTTTTTCTCCCGTGACCATAAATGACTGGATATCCAGCTGTCTGGAAAAATGTTGTGCAAGACTGCGATCGTGACTGACAAAAATGATTGTCGCTCCAGCCACTTTGACCTGTTTCAGTAATAAATCTACAAAACTATCGCGGGCATCGCTATCCAGTGCCGAAGTAGGTTCATCGACAATCAATAATTCAGGTTGATTAATCAGAGCGCGGACAATCGCCACGCGTTGCTGTTGACCGACGCTCAATTGAGATGCAGGTCGTTCAAGCAATTCAATATCCAGTTGTAAGTCGTTCATCAGTTCCAGACTGCGCTGCTGCAAATACGGTTTATCGTGACTGGAAAAATGGCTGGCCAGCTTGATATTATCGGCCACGGTTAAATAAGGAATCAGATTAAACCGCTGGAATACCATGCCAATATGACGTGCCCGAAAGGCATCACGTCTGCGATGACTGAGTTGGTTAAGTGTTATCTCATCCAGTTTGATGGTTCCCTGTTGAGGCAAGAGGATGCCCGCCAGTAGATTTAACAAGGTGGATTTTCCAGAACCAGATGGGCCATAAACAAATACTGTTTCACCTTTATCAACCTGCCAGTGAGCAATTTGCAATAAAGCCTTGTCTGAGTTTGGCTGATAACGAAATTGGCAATTTTCGATTTGGATAGCGGGACGATTAGTCATACATTTACCGGATTAAATAAAGGATAATTTTGGTAGGCCTGATAATTGTTATAACATAACATTTTCGCTCGACTTTTAACCTCTCGGATACACCATGACCGCACTAAAACCTGCAAAGTTCTGGCTTTATTTCTTAGTATTAATGGGTTTGATATTCACTCAACCGCTGCTTGCCGATAATAAATACCAATCCATTGATTGGGTAGACTTGATGCCAGAGGACGATCTGGAAGCACTGATGAATCCGCCCGAATACCTTAGTGAAATAGAAGACGGCTCATTTGAAGATGAAATCAGCAGCCAATTACTCGGCGCACTGGAAAATTCTGCAGATGATCGCTACCAGCAGGCATTAACTTCAGCCAAGGTCAAACCTGAATATGATCAACGGCAGATTCGTCTGCCCGGTTTTATGGTTCCGGTTGAAATGAACGAACAACAACTGGTGACCGAATTCTTTCTGGTGCCGTTTTTCGGAGCCTGTATCCATTATCCCCCGCCGCCGCCCAATCAAATTATTTATGTCACTTCCAAAGAAGGCGTTGCCCAACAAAATCTTTATGATCCCTATTGGGTCGAGGGCACGCTAACAACAACCATCACCGAAAATGAAGTGGCAGTTTCAGCCTATTCGATGAAAGCCGACAACATTGAGTTATATACAGAATAAATGATTACAGCCTGATCGCAGAAAAACGCTCAGGCTGATCAAATAACAAATCCTGTTGCACCCCATAGTTAGATAAATTCATCGAGTAAAAACGATCAAAGTAGTTTTTAACTGTGGTTTCAATTTGTCTATCAAAATGTGGTTTAACGGTCATCGTTTGACCAAACTGACGCTTCACAAACTCGCCGTTCTCAATAATCAGCTGACCGTTTTTGAAGACCCATTGCGCCTTTCTGAACATCGCCGCTTTATCATCCTGCTCCCGATAAACTGCAATATCGGCCAAAGCGCCAGGTTGCAAATGCCCACGGTCATTCAATCCCAGTAATTTGGCCGGGGCCGCCCGCGTCATAATGGCAATATCGTATAAGCTGAATTCCTGCTTCAGATCTTTGAGCAGGGTCAACTCCATGATCTCTGGATCCAGTTCTGCCAGACAGGCCATACGAAAATCATAGTCCATCAATAGATGCAATAAATCCGGGTAACGGGTAAACGGTGCACCATTAGGATGATCGGTGGTGAAAAACAAACGCCAGGGATCTCCGGATAACAGGAAAATCTCCAGACCAATGGCCCACTGCAAACCATTTACAAAACTGGCCTTTTTATACTGGTAAGGCACGATGCCGCCACTGCCTTCGTTTTCGGCATGCCACATTACCCATTTTTGTGGGCTGGCATCACCACGACGGGAGAATTGAGCGATGATATCCCCAGACATGGTGACTGTTTGGCCAAATAACACCTGCCCGACATCCATAGTGATATTGGGGTGGCGATTAAATGTTTCCATCAACTGAGCAGCAGCTGAAGAAAAACCTCGAGTGCCTTCGGCTCCATAGCCATAAAACTGCACATGAGCCAGATGCATCGGCAAGCCTTGAGCGGCTTCCATGGTATCAATGGCGGTTTGTACATTGCCGGGAACACCAAGATTATTACAATGCACATGCACCGGGTGCGGAATACCCAATTGATGCACGGCGGTCTGCAATGAAGTTAATAAGCGCCGTGAGCTGATGCCATAATCCGGTACTTCATCATCCAGACCAAACTGTTCAACCCCGGCTTTAAACGCCTGTGAACCACCGGCATTAATCACTTTCAATCCTAATGCCTGGGTGGTATTAATCGTCCAGCTGACATAGTCATTAATCTGATCCTGGGAAGCACCACTTCGCAACATGGATACCAGCAAATCATCACTACCCAGAATCGCCAGCGCAGCCGTATCGATGATGGGAATATCTGCCATTTCTCGATGCACCTGTGGCGCATTGACCGGCAACATCGCTGGTTCCACCACCATGCTGTAACCCATTTCAGTGTAGCGATAGCCGGTTTCAAAACTCGACCAGCGGGCATTATAAAACGGCAGGTTTTCCTGTCTTTGCAGATGATTTCGATGTTGATCCGGCAGTAATAAACGTGCGGTATTTACGTTACCCCCTGCAATATGGCTGTGGATATCAACACCGCCCGCCATGGTAATGGCCCCATTTAAATCATAGGTAATAGCCGAATCTTTATCACTGATGTTTTTCGGGTCAACGATTCGATCATCACGGATCCACAGATCCATGAGTTCCCCATTGAGTTTTTGTACTGGGTCATATACGCGAGCGTTTTTAAGACGGGTTAGCATGATTTATCCCACATATTTGGAGTAGTTGATTTTCCATTATTTTTGCATCAAGCGGCTTGTCGGTGATGAACTCAATACGGCTTTCCACAGCCTGACCGGGCAGTCTTTTAATCATCAAGTTGTTATCAGCTTGATTGATAGCAACAAAGCCTTCGCTGGTTCGAAAAACAGCTTTAAGCCGCACCTGTTTAAATTGCTCCAGCCACTTCATCAGCGGTTGGTAATCAAAACAAAATGTTGATTTGAACCGCCAACCATAGCTATACCAGCCACTCAACTTTTGTGCCGCCGCCAGGTAGCCACAATCGAGAATAAGCTGTTCTTCATTATCAAGATTAAAAACCGCTGGTTGTTCATGCCAGATGGCCTGATTAAATTTAGCTTTTGGCTTTAACCATTCAGGATTAATTTTTGCATCTTGAGTAACCTGTAATGGTAGTTCCTGAAGATGCATTTCATCCAGGTAGGCAGTTAACGCATCAATTTCAATCTGACCATACATATCAGCCTTGTTCGCCACGATCAGATCGGCGATCTGTAACTGCTGCTGAAAAGTCTCATGTTCGCGATATTTCGCATCAGACATATGACGTGCATCAACCAATGTCAGCGTGGCGCGTAAATCAATGATCGATTGATAAAAGTCTCCTGACAGCACGGCGATCACTTCTTCCGGATGCCCCAACCCACTGGGTTCAATCAATAATCTGTCGGGTTTAGCTTTACCAATAAGCTGATTGAGTGCCACCTTCATCGGCAAACCAGCAGCACAGCACATACAGCCCCCGGGTACTTCGCGAATCGTGACCTCACCTACAGAGTGCTCATCGGTTTGCAGTAACTGACTATCTATTCCCACTTTGCCAAACTCATTAATCAAAACCGCCCAGCGTTCATTTGCCGGTTTAGTATTTAAAAGATGCTGAATGGCCGTGGTTTTACCGACACCGAGAAAACCAGTAATCACATTGGTCGGTATCGCTTTTTGAAACAGCTTAAAAGTTTGTTCAGCCACGATTTCGGCGAGTTTGCAGCATAATTAATCCAACAAAAAACAAGCCTATCAACACCAAATTAATTAAGCTTTTTAACGTATGGCTTTGCATTACGGGCTGATATTCAAATACAGGAATATTAGCGAAATCAGTCTCGGTAAACGGCTTGTCGAAAAAATAGAAGTTAAAGAAATATTCGCGCAATTGCTGGTGATAATCACCAATCTGATCCAGAAATGCCTGACTTGCCAACATATCGGTATCGGCGAAATGATTCATGCTGTATTGCAAACGCATCAACGGCGATAACCAGGCAACTTGATTACCAATTTGGTATGAATTAACGCGACTCTCACGAAACTGCGCTACAGCGTCCGCCACAATCACATCGCTCATATGCTGCATCGCATAATACCAACGCCAGTCAAATGGTTGTTGCAATATCGGCTCGGTAGTCTGCCACTGTGGATAATCTTGCAGATAGGCATCAAAATCCGCTTGTTTATCTTTATCCCAGCTGCCATGCATATATTCACGCTGATCAAACAGCATTGAGACATGCTCCGCGGGTTGCTGTTGTTGTGTTTGATACAGATAAGCCAAACCTGGCAATACAAAAGCAAACACAATCCACAGGCTGATAAATAACAAACTGTTAAAGATAGCAGTACGTTGCAGACTGATAATCCAGCCGGTAATCAAAAACCAGCAGAGTTGGTAGGTTAACAATACCGCTGCAATCTGCCACCATAAGCCATCTAAGCTGATATCCGTCAGTACAACCGCTGCAAGTAATATCACAATATTAACGACTGCCAGCAAGCCTGCAGCAATGAGCATTTTTTTAGTTAATAACAGTCCGCTATTAGCCACCTGGGAGGCCAATAACGACCAGCGTCCGCTGGCCTTCTCTTCTGCAAGCAGATTTAAACTTAAGGCAGCGATTAATAACGGCATCAGGTAAATCCAGATAAAACTTAAGTCCAGCTTACCAATGGGCATAGCAGCAATATTGCCAGTCGCCGTATTGCTCAATTGGCTTTGCAAACCTAATAAACGAACCCGTGTGTGGGTGGCCGCTTCGCTTCGTTCACCATGTATCAATGCCGACCAGGCAGAAGGTTTTTGCCAGACAGGATGAAACTGGTAATAACTCATATAACCCGAGTCGTATGGAGCTAACGGAGCATCCTTCTTATAGCCTGCCAATTCGGCTTGGTAATTTGCTTCGCTGATAGCCCGCTGTTGATATTCACGTTGTAGTCCTATCTGGCCCCAGATAATGGCTAATAAAGCTGCTAGAAGATAAGCTGCCATCAGCCATTTAAAGAGCTTGTTCTGCCATAACAAGCGTAATTCAAATTGAATAAATCTCACCTAATCAACCTCGTTCCGACTGCGGGAAAGTAACAACACACCGATGAATAACCACCCCAGTAATATTAATAAAGGTAGGTAAATCAAATTCAGTTCGTCCTGCAAGGTAGGAGATTGATAATCAAATTGCTGCAGATTTGCCAAATGCTCATTCGAGACTTTTTGTTCACGGTCATGGGCATGGTCGATTTGTTCTGCATGCATCTGATTCAGCTGCTTGATGAAATTAAAGCGAAATTGCTCCGCAGCGTTTTCATAATGCAAAAAACTACCTGCATTGGTCGCCGCGAAAATAGACGATAACTTGTTGGCTAATAAATAGGGTGAAAACCACGCTACATGACCGACCAGTTGATTTTGCTGTTCAGCGATTTGCATCAGTTTTTCATATTGTTGGGTAAAGACTTCGCTGGTAATGCGCTCGCCTTCCTGCATCACTACACCGCGCCAGTTTACCGGAAGATCTTCAACACTCGAGACGCCATATTCTGCTAACACTTTTTCACGAAACTCGGTGAAATGTGGATCGTCAGGGTTATGCGAATCTCCCACTTTGGCAATTTCCTGTGCAGTTTGAATATCAAATACCGCACGATCCGGCATCGGATATTGCATCTCTGCCACAGTGTTAGCCATTTTAGGCATCACAATAACCGTCAATAACCAGAACAGTAACAATGCTGAAAGGCTTTGCTGATTAGTGCGGCACCAGTTAGAGAACAACACCACTGTGACGGTCCATAAAAGACAGTAGAGCAAATACAAAAAAAACATTAGCCCCATACGTAATACATCGCTGCCATGCACATGCGATAACAGCATAAATCCAATAGCAATGGCGAAAATCACTAACAGAAAAATCAGCGATATCGCAAGGTAGGCCAGTGTTTTGCCAAATAACAGTTGTTTTACACTGATACCTTGGGAGACCAACTGTCGTAATGTGCCTTGTCCGCGTTCACCGCTCACACTATTAAACGCTAAAGCGATCAACACCAATGGCCAGATAACCAAAATAATGGTCGCTCCTGACAAATAGCCAAGCCCCATATAGGCCGTGCTGCTGACATATTGTTTAAAGCTACTGCTGTTTTGCCGATGCGCTTCCAAAAACAAGGCATTACCGACAAACGGATTCACGCCGCTATCAATAAAGCTAAGCGGTGAGATGATACGAAATACCATCGTGCCGTAATGTGCAGCACGATGGGGATGTCGATCTGGCTGGGCTTCCCATTTGGCATCATTCTGCTGCTGCCAAATGGTTTGCGCCTCAATAAAATCCTGCTGCTGTTGCCAATGGGAAAACGCAATTAATGACGTTAACACCAATAACAATGGCAATAGAATTTTCAAGGTCTGACTACGCCATTGTGTGATCAGCTCATGTCGAGCAATTTCAATAATGGTTTTCATCATGATTAGAACTTATACGCCACTGAAACACTTGCATTGATGCCATCGCCAGGTGAATAAATCACACCATCCACGCCGCCATTATCGTAGACATATTCGTAGTATTCATTGAACAGGTTATTCACCTGGAAATTGATATTGCCCCAGCTTGTTGCATAATCCATGCTGGCATTGACCAGATTGTATTTACCGAACTTGCCACCGCTATTGGCTTCATTAATATAAGACGAGCCCTGAGCATCGTAATGTAGACGTCCTGTCAGTACCGGGGTAAACAAGTAACTCACACCTGTTGAAGCGGTGTAGGATGGAATACTGCGTAATTCATTGCCTTTGTTAGCATCAGAGTTTTGGATCTCTGAATCAATCTTGCTGAAATTACTCCATACAGAAAGGCGATCCGTTGCCATCCAACTTATGCCAAAATCTGCGCCATTGCGGAAAGTTTTGCCGATATTAACGGGAAGGTTATCTACGAGCGCGAACTCATCATCTGCTTTTTGTTCCCAGTAAGATAGTCGAAATTCGAGACTATAGGTTGGCATCCATTTCACCCCCAGCTCCCATCCATCATTGATGGAAACATCAAGGGCGGAACGATCCCCTGCGGTATAAGCGCTGCTGCTCACCGGGTGTTGAAAACTACGTCCTACATTGGCAAATAAAGTAACTTGATCCGTTGGGTAAAGAAACAGATTGAATTTAGGTTGAACTATGGTTCCATAGTCATAACTATCTTGATTACTGATTACCTCATCCGCCGCATTAAGCTGTTTAAAATCCCCATCAATCTGGTCAGCACGGATCGCTGCATTCCATTCAATAAACTCATTGGGTGCGTGCGATACCTGTAGGTAGGTTCCTTTGCTGATAAAATCGTAATCAAAATTACGACCAACACTAGTGGTATCTCGTTGCCGCATATTGTCAATAGTGCCGAAGCGCTGCTCCAATACATCCTGACGCTCTATATCAAATCCCCAGTTTAATGCCCACTGCTCATTAATATCCCACGATAACGTCGAGATAAATCCATAGTGATCCTGCTCGTCATAACGATTTTGCAAACCTCTGTTTTCGGTAAACCGCACCCAACGTTCACGTTCGTAATAGTTGTAATAGGCTTTAGCTGACCAGGTCAGATCATCACGAAGTGCCGTATCAAAATGCAGGCTATACGATTGGGTTTCCTTATTGCCACCATCCTGGCTGGCATAAGCTGCAGAACGGGTCGGATGTTTACGGGCTTCGTCTTGGGTTAGATAACCCGGCGCATCGGCATCATACTCCGCCACACGAGCAATAAAGCCGAGTGATGTATCGTCTGATAAGTCATAAAACCAGCGTCCACCGACACTGTATTTATCAATATCGTAATTATCGCGGTAACCTTCCGATTCACGATATCCGGCAAAATAACTGTGCTGCAGGTTACCGGTCTGTTCGCCCCAGTAGCCCTGAATCTCACGCGCGTTATAACTGCCAAGAGTGACTTCAACTTCACGGGCAATATCTGAGCGGGTTGCAATATTGTAGTTACCAGCTACATTGAACGTACCGTAACGCGGATCGCTGTTGCCTTTGTAAACCTGAATGGTGTCAATATTGCCCGGAAACAGCTGGTCCATCTCGCTGTAACCATTATGCAAATTGGAAGGAATGCCATCGATTAACAGCTTGGCGTGGGGAGTACTTCCCTCGGCTGCAAAGCCACGAATACCAATATCCGTATTAATAATCCCTTGATTGAAGCGGGAAAAATAAACACCGGGGATTTTAGTAAACAGCTCCATGGTGTTGTTCACATGACTGATGGATAACTCTTCTCGCGAGATAATATCCTGTGAACCGGCCAGGTTCTCATCGGCATAATCCGGACGAGTACCCAGTACCACTAAGGGATCAATACGGGCGGCGGGTTCATTATCGGTCTCAGCAAATACCACAGATAATGGTAGAGCAGACACAATCAGGCTGCTGATAAGTGTTTTTTTCACGGTTTATTCCTCAAGGTTCTATTTATCCATCATAGCCACCACTGCTGGAGACTATTTTTTTGTTCTACAAGGCGGAAATGATGAGATGTAGTCGTTCTACATAAGTCATTTCCAACGCCGTAGGGCGGAAAAATAGTCCCAGCCCTTCGGGTTGTGGCTGAAAATCCACCACTCTGCGTTGCTCGTTGTTTATTTAGCGTCACTAAACTGCTCTCCTCGCGCCTTGATTGGTACATTTTCAGTCACAACAGAGGCGGCTATGATGGATAAACAGAACCGACTAAGCAGCAAACTGGTCAAAGTAGCGTTGCGTTAGCTGGTCGAGTGTTAATGATTGCGTGGTGATTAAATCGGTCAGGTGACCTTGTTTCATGATGCCAATACGGTCAGCCAATTGATGGGCACATAACAAATCATGTGTAACAATCAACACCGCTGCTCCACGTTCTTTGATGGTATTAACCACCTGTATAAAGTCTTGTGTGGCGACAGGATCAAGACCAGATGTCGGCTCATCCATCAAAATCAAACGAGCATGTTTTAACAACGCAAACGCAATGGCTACTTTTTGGCGCATGCCCTTGGAATATTCTGCGAGATGCTTGGTAAAGTCAGCCTGTTTAAGCCCGGCACTGCTTAAAGCCTCGTGGATTTGCTGGTCAGTTAATTTCATTTTGGCCAGCACTGCCAGATAGTGAATGTTTTCAATGGCATTAAAACGCGGATAAAGATTGACGTTTTCCGGCACATACATGATTTTTTGCCGACATAAAGAAGCCTGTTGATAGAGGTCATCGCCATCTAATGTGGCACTACCGCTGCTTGGTGCGGTGAAGCCCAACAACATATTTAACGTGGTGGTCTTACCTGCCCCATTGGCCCCCAATAAACATAACACTTCACCGGAAGCAATTTGGAAGTTGATATGATCAACGGCAATCCGATTGCCAAATGATTTGGTTAACTGGTTCACTTCCAGCATGGTTTCTCCTGAGATTTTAGTTATGCAGAATCTGACGAAAATTATGGCCCACTATTAACTATTACGATATATCACATCATCTTTCTGTTAAAATACGTCACATTACGTATGAAATTATCCGTTTAGCGTTGTTCTTGGCAACTTTCACAAACGCCATGTAATTCGAGCTGTGGGCTATTAAGTTGGAAATGATTATTTTCGATACTTTCTTCTAGCGCATGGATTAATTGTTTATCAACCCCGATTTCCCGCACCTGCTGACATTTATCACAAATCAGAAACTGTGGTGTCTGATGTGAATGTGAACAGGCAATATGAGCACAGGCAATGAATTTATTATTAGAAGCCAGCTTATGGACCAAACTATTTTGCATCAGAAAATCCAGCATGCGATATACGGACATAACCGGAATATTTTCATCTGTTTGTTGGCGATACAAATCTGCAATTTCGTAGGCTGAGCGAGGTGCTTCAGCCTTTAACAACACCTCAAGAATATGTTTGCGTTTACTGGTTAAACGCGCACCATGCTCAACACAACTGCGCTCAGCTTGTTGCAATACGTTATCTACATCAAATGTCGCCATTAGTTGATCCGGATAGTGGTGCGTTGCGGGTTAAGTTCTAATTGTTGCTGTCCAGTAGGCAATACCATTTGCACTTGTAGTGTCTCCAAACGGTTGTACAAATCAAACAAATTGATTTTTAATCCGGTGATTTTATCGGGTTGTTCACAACGAAGAAAATAACTGACATCAACATCTGCATGTCCTGCCTCGTCCTGATTGGCGAAAGGATCTTCGATTTCTATTGATTCGGCTTGGCAAGTGGTACCTTCAACTGTCAGTAAGCTATCCTTACGCTCAAGCTGTTGCAACATATCTTGATAAATAGCCTTTTGCTGCTCGGTTTCTGGCTCATGTTCAAAGCCTAAGAAATTCATTAACGGTGATTGCAAATGCAACATCAATTCCTGATCATCCATCACCAAATCCAAGGTTGCCATGCCATGAACATGTGCTCCATGGTGACGATGACCTTCATGTTCGTGATGCTCGTGATGCTTATGATCATGAGTCTCTTCATGGGCATAGGTTAGGGACATAAATCCAAAGCCACAAACCGCAGAAAATAAATAAGGTGCTACTCGCATTTTCAACCGCTCCCAATCACTCAGCAAAATCCAAAGTTAACAATAATCTTTTCTCAGTTTTATGAATATGTGGCGAACGATGCACAATGCCGCTCACCTGACTATCCATCCAACCATCGCCTTTCAACAATGCTACTTCACCCTGTTGCAGTTGTTGAATGGCATTTTGATGCCGGTATATTCCCGATAAATGGTCCGGTAGTCCTTTTGCACCGGCACCAAGCTTTGAACGATCCACATCTTCTTCTTTCAACCACTCACTGCCTTGACCATGATAAGTCGTTACCATTCGGCATATTAAATGGTCAGTATGAAATCTGGGACACATCGTCTCGTGTATCAGACTCAGCCGCAAGCCAACGGTTGTTAACTCAAACAAATCTGCATACATTTCTGCCAATTGTCTAACATCATCAACAAACAAACCGCGTCGTGGATCTTCAGGTAATAACCCGGATAACCACTCCCCAACCTCGGCAGGAGCAATAACTGTGCGCAATTGTAACGCATTGAGACCTTGAGTTAATGCGTCAATGTAATTCTGCAATTCTATCTGCAATTGTCGCTGCCAAACCACCAGGTTGATATGCGGATCGTAAATTGCGGTCATTACTAATGGTGAAACATCCTTTCGCAGATGCTCCTCAGTTACAGATTGACTTGCTAATGCGATACTCATATCAAGCTGCATCCCATGCAGGGAAAGGATCTGGCAGTGTTTCCCAAAGCTGCTTGCCGGCCAGTAACTCATCATCGTTTAGCAAACAGCCATCAAGTTGAGCAGTCACAGCTTGTGGATTTAAATTCTGACCGATAAACACTAACTCCTGACGCATATCACCAAAGGGCTCCTGCCAATTTTCTTTGATGGTTTGTAAACTTTCGGCATCCTGAGGCCAGCGAGTTTCGGGTATGGCTTTCCAGAACATTCCGGCAAAACCATAACGAGCAATACCGCCAGCCTGATTCCACTGACCGGCAAATTGTGGACGACTGGCCAACCAGAAGTAGCCTTTAGATCTGATCAACTTGCCACACGGCCAATCCTGGTGCAGAAACTCAAAGAATTTCTGTGGATGAAAAGGTCTTCTTGCAACGTAGGTAAAACTACTAATACCGTACTCTTCTGTTTCAGGTATGTGTTCACCACGCATCTCTTTCAGCCAGCCGGCGGCCTGCTCGGCTTTTTCAAAACTGAATTTTTGCGTTCCCAACACTTTATCTAAAGGTACCTGACCATTTTCTATCGCAATCAATTCAGCTTCAGTGTTAAGGCTTTTCAAAATTCCGGTGAGTTCGGTTAACTGTTCTGCCGTACACAAATCAGTTTTACTGATCAAAATCACATCACAAAATTCGACTTGATCCACCAGCAAATCGGCTACGCTACGCTGGTCATCCTCCCCTAAACTTTCACCCGTCTCTTGTAGATTTTTGGCTTCATTAAAATCCCGCAGAAAGTTCACTGCATCCACTACTGTAATCATGGTGTCCAGACGGGCAATTTGGGACAAACTTTCGCCATCTTCATCAGCAAAAGTAAAAGTCTCCGCTATCGGAAGTGGTTCCGAAATGCCAGTTGATTCAATTACCAGGTAATCAAAACGTTTTTCTGCAGCAAGCTGACGCACTTCAATCAAGAGATCTTCACGCAATGTGCAGCATATACAGCCATTGCTCATTTCCACCAGCTTTTCTTCGGCACGATTCAGTTGCACGTCCTGCTGAATTTGTTGAGCATCGATATTGATTTCACTCATATCGTTAACGATAACTGCGACTTTTAGTCCTTCGCGGTTATTCAGAATATGATTGAGTACCGTGGTTTTACCTGCCCCCAGAAAACCGGACAATACCGTGACCGGCAAACGTTTATCGAGATTTGTGTTCATAAACCCCTTCTTTTTGTTCGTTAATTGTTTTGGCGTCAGTGCAATATTCAGCAGTCGGTCTTATCAATAACCTAGCGATGCCGATTGGCTCTCCGGTTTGCAAACAATAACCATACTCACCACTACGAATCCGTTGGCGGGCAGCATCAATTTTTGGAATCAGCTGGCGTTTTCGATCAGCAATTCGCAGAGCAATTTGTGATTCTTCTTCCTGTTGCGCCCTATCCAGAACATCACTGACCTGACTATTACCTAACATTTGGTTTTTGATAGCGGTGATTTCATCCAGGGTTTCGGTTCGTAGTTGTTGTAAACGTTGATCAAAAAATGCCAGTTGTTCAGCATTCATATATTCCGCTTCGGGAGCGGCTAATAAAGCCTCTTCATCCATTAACCTGTCCTCTTTGGGCTGGCAGCAACTGCAGCGCTAAATTGCGATTCCATAGATGCGCTGTAATCAGCAATATGCCGCCGCTAATGGTTATCCAGGTTTCCAATGATTCGGGTCCGACTAACGCTGACACCATGGTTGATATGCCAAGGATTCCCAATAACATTGGCCAATGATTTTTATGTTGCCTGTAAGAGCTGGGTAAACTTAATAACGCCAACAAAACCACGGGGACCAACATCAATTTGTGCACCCATTCGGAGCTTAACCATTCTCCTAATAACCCTGCGGCACTAAATCCGATGACTATAGGAGTAAGCAAACAATGAAGCATACAAGCTCCGGAACACGCGACCGCCAAATTATCTTTCATCACTGAACCCGTTAAATAATGATATATCATATCATTTCAACCTTAAAGAGTGATGTCAAGAAGTTATTAGAAAGTCTGTTTAGTCTGTCATTCGTTTGATTAAGGAATTCAATTCCGCGAGCACCGATTCGAAGGTATTTACTTGAGCCTGATAGCCTGCCCGGCTGGCATGAACGTCACCTGCCAGGTAGCTAGCGAGCAAATCATTTCCAGATTGAAATATGTAATGATGGTATTGAGTAATTTTAGCAATGGTTTCGTTATCAAAATAATGATGATAACTCGCTTTTTCCAACCAGATCCCACAATGTGAATCTGCTATTTGAGTAATTGGCCACTCAGTTTTGATCTCTGGTTCAGCAAACAGGCTTTCCTGAAGTTGATGCATCCAATGCTTCAAATAAAAATAAAATAAACTCAATCGCGCTTGTTTATGATTTTTTAATAAGTCAGATTGGGCACACCATTGAGTGAATGGCTCATAGTTCGCTAAAAAGTTCTTAATTTGTTCGCCCGGTAAAGGTTTAGCCAAGGCATAACCCTGGGCCTGATTACAGCCCATCGCTAATAACACCTCACCGTGAGCAATGGATTCAACGCCTTCGGCAATTACCTGAATATTAAATGATTGTGCCAGGGCAATTACGCCCTCCACTATTTTGCAGTCTTCCGGCTCGGTCAACATTCGTCTAACGAAGGTTTGATCGACTTTTACTACATCAACAGGTAAAACCCGGATATGCGTTAGTGATGAATAACCGGTACCAAAATCATCCAATGCTGTAGTGATACCAAATTCTGACTTACAAAATTCAACTACATTACTGATAAGGCTCAGATCACTTAAGCGATTACTTTCCAGAATTTCTATCTGAAAGCGACGGGTATCCAAATCAGGGTAACGTTTAATCTGCTGTTGCAGCCAATCAATGAAATCACTGGTCGATAAATGGTAGGCAGTGAGATTAATGCTTAACTGATAGTTATGACCTGCCTGCTGCCATTCAGCGAGTTGTTTTAAAGCCCGACAGATAACCCATTGCCCCAGACTGACTTCCAGTTCGGTGTCATATACCTGATCAATAAACTTATCGGGCATCAGCAGCCCTTTTTGTGGGTGTTGCCAACGGATCAAGGCTTCAAAACCGAAAATATTGCCGGTACTCAGGGTGACTTTGGGTTGGAAAAACAACACAAACTGGTCTTCGTTAATGGCCGTGGCAATTTCACGCAATTGCTGATTACGTTCGGTTATTTGTACTTCTTCGCCTGGATCATAGGCTATAACCGTTGATTTACCATCCAGTTTGGCTTTATACATACTTTGATCAGCATGGCGGATTAAGGTGTCGAGACTGCCACTATCTTCTGGATAAAGTGTATAACCAAGCGATGCCGTCACCATCATCGGTACGTCGTTAAAAACAAATGGATGGCCAATTGCTGTCAGTACTTTCTGAATAATCTCGGTGGCAGCAGCATGATTTTTCATGCCCCCAATAATTAGCACAAACTCATCACCGCCATAACGCACAATACTGTCCGTTTCCGACAATACACTTCTGACACGTGCCGGAACCTGATCCAAAAGATTATCTGCAGCAGCCTTACCATGAATGTCATTAATAGTTTTAAATTCATCCAGATCCATAAATGCCACAACCAGTTTTTCATTCTGATTATCGGCAATCATGCTCATACGCCGAAATTCATTTTCCAGCCGGTTTTTATTAAGAATCTGATGAGAATTACGGTTCAGAACCAGGTCGGAAAGGATGGCACGATATTTCCTATCGGCAGTAATATCGCTGAGATGTCCCAGGTAAAACACCTTCCCAAGCGCATTTACCCGTTTCACACTTAAACGGGCAACATAATGTGAACCATCCTTACGTTTGTTTGAAACTTCGCCATGCCAGAAACCGTTACGTTGCAAAGATTGCCATACGGTCTGATTTAAAATTTTATTTTGGCTTTCAGCGCTAAGTATTTGGGGATCGCTGCCGATAAGATCAGAACGTGAATACCCGGTAATTTGTTGTATCGCATCATTGATATCAACAATTTTATGGTGTTCGTCCGTGATGACAATACCTTCGTGTGCGAACTTGAAAGCATTTTCTAATAATGTGTTTCTCACACTACGTGCCTTGTCCTTAACGTTGATCTTTAGCAATACGTTCCGTCAGTTGTACCGCCCCTTTTCACAAAGGGTTCACGAGTACTGAGTCACACTAAGCCTAACCAATTACCTCGGTATAGATACCAGTGGTAATGAAACTACAGATGGTAACTAACTATGTCAATAACAACTGTTTACACTCTTAAATAGATGAGCGAAAGAAAAGGACCTTTTGGCCTTCGACTACCTGCTGAGCTGATGTCTTGGCTGCGTTTCGAAGCGAAACAACACAATCGGAGCACGACCAGTGAGGCGTTGTTTTTATTACAAAACAGCCTTACCCATCGCTTCGGAAAAACGGCTGTTCGGGAGTTTATAAAAAAACATCCCACCGACACCAACTCAGAAGCGTTTGGCCTAAGAATTCCTGACGATTTAAAAACACGTTTGCGCGATTTTAGTTTGCTGCATGGTATGAGTCTGAATATGGAAATCGTCATGCGTCTTGCTCATCATTATGAGAAACACCAACGTCAAACTGTTGCAGCAAAAATAAGACCTGACGCATACCGTACTCTACCTCTTGGAATAACTGAATCTGAGCAACATTTGCTGGATTTATTCCGTGGATTAAATGAGGCAAACCGCAAGGTTATCCTGACGCTTATCAACAATCTTACTGATCACGACTCAACCAATTCTTCGTAGTAAATGTAAACGTCATTGACCTGCTGTAAATTCTGATTATGATCGCGGCCTTGGTATAAAACCTATGGTCGCTTTTTTATGCAAACTTCAACTCCCTCTCCTGTCTCTTTTCAAAACAAGCTAGAACGCCTGCGCGCAAATCGTTTATTCGAAATCATCGTGGTCAGTGTGATTTTGTTTTCGGCCATGGTCACTGGCATTAAAACCTATGAAATTCCGCTGCAGATTTTACGATTGGTGGATTGGCTGGATTACGCAATTACACTGTTTTTTGTGATGGAAATCAGTGTTAGATTCCTAGCCGAACCTAATAAGCGGGATTTCTTTAAAAGCGGCTGGAATGTGTTCGATACCATTATCGTCGCGGTCAGTTTAATACCCGTCAATGACAGTGAACTGGCGTATGTTGCCCGGTTGATTCGTATCTTCCGCGTACTACGGATGGTATCGGTGATTCCGGAATTACGCCATCTATTGAATTCGTTACTCAAAGCTTTACCACAGCTTGGTTACGTCGCCTTGATGATGTTTATCATCGTCTATATTTTTGCCGCTATCGGCACCACACTGTTTGCTGAAGTAAATGATTTTTTATGGGGTGATATTGCAGTATCGATGCTGACACTCTTCCGGGTAATGACATTTGAGGATTGGACCGATGTCATGTACGAAACGATGGAGGTCTACCCTTTTAGTTGGATTTTCTATCTGATATTTATCTTCCTCAATACTTTTGCTTTTCTCAATATGCTTATCGGTATTGTGGTCAATGTGATGGAACAGGAACGCGCCGAAGAGCGTGAAGAAGCCCATAAATACGATATGACCATTGAAGATTTATCCGTGCAGATTGAAGAGCTGAAACAGCTTATCAAGGCAAAAGCCTGATTTCATCATTTGCAAGCTCGCTTAAACATGCCTTCACATCCGGTTCACAGCTAACCCACCATCATCGACATTTCTTTCAGGAGGGATGTCGATGTCTGGTCGTAAATTATCTCTGTTGCTGTTTATCACGCTATTAGCAGGATGTCAGTCAATGTCACAGCCGATTCGCACGGAAAATTATGTTGATATCAATCGCTTTATGGGCGACTGGTATGTGATTGCCAATATTCCGACCTTTATTGAAAAAGGTGCTCACAACGCCGTTGAAACCTATGAGCTGAATGATGACGGTACTATTGCCACCACCTTTACCTTTAACAAAGGCAGTTTCGATGGCGAGCAAAAACAATATCATCCAAAGGGTTTTATAACCGAC
Source organism: Methylophaga sp. SB9B (assembly GCF_004832235.1). Lineage (NCBI taxonomy): Bacteria > Pseudomonadati > Pseudomonadota > Gammaproteobacteria > Thiotrichales > Piscirickettsiaceae > Methylophaga > Methylophaga sp. SB9B. The sequence goes on along the minus strand of NZ_SSXS01000003.1, from coordinate 154,074 downwards.
ACAGAATCAAACGCTGTGTGGGGCATGCAATTTATCTGGCCTATCAAAGCTGACTATCGAATCGTCTATTTAAATGAAGATTACACACAGACCATTGTCGGCCGGGAAAAACGTGATTACGTATGGATAATGGCAAGAACACCCCAGATTCCCGAACAGGATTACTTGAAAATGCTGCAACTGCTCGCCGAGCAGGGGTATGACATTTCACAGATTCAAAAAGTACCTCAGCAATGGCCCGATTAACGGGCCATCGTGTGTTTTATTGAGTAATCGCTGCTATAACATCTTCTTCATGCAGATCCGGAGCGCACAATTGGATAAAGTCATAAGCGAACTGGCGCATATAATGCCCTTTTCTGATGGCAATTTTAGTAATATTTTCGTCAAATAAATGCGTGGTATCCAACAGAGTTAGTCGAACATCACGCTCCGCATCATAGGCCATAGCGGCTACGATACCGACTCCGAGCCCCAACTCAACATAAGATTTAATCACATCCGCATCGAGCGCTGACATGACAATATCAGCATCGATATTTTCATTGAGAAATGCTCTATCAATGGTTGCCCGTCCAGTGAAGCCCTCATGATAGGTAACGATTGGAAACTCAGCGATGTCGGTCAGCGTGAGTTTGTCCAACTGGGTCAGGTAGTGGCCATTTGGCACCACCAATGCATGTTGCCAATGATAATAAGCAAAGCTGACCAGCTCAGGAATATTGCCTAAGGCTTCGGTGGCAATGCCAATATCCGCCTCGCCTTCTATCATCATTTTCACAATCTCATCCGGACTGCCTTGATGCAGTTTTAAATGTACCTTTGGATAACGTTGTTTAAATTGGGTAATCACTTCCGGCAACACATATCTGGCCTGAGTGTGCGTTGTCGCAATGGTTAATTTGCCGGTGTCCTGCTGACTGTAATGCTCGGCCAGGCGTTTGATATTGTTGGCATCAAGTAACATGCGTTCCACAATCTGCAACATCTCTTTGCCCGGTTCAGTCAGTCCGGTCAAGCGTTTGCCTTTACGGACATACAATTCAACCCCAAGCTCATCTTCAAGATCTTTTATGTGTTTCGACACCCCTGACTGTGAGGTGAACAAATGATTGGCCACCTCTGTCAGGTTGAAATTGCGTCGAACCGTTTCACGGATAATTCTTAATTGTTGAAAGTTCAAGCGTGGTGATCCTTATGTAGGCTATCTCGTTGAAACAGCTTTAATTTCGAAGGCACTAACTTAACAATCTGGCCTTGTGTTAATGATAATTCATGCACCCGTTGTGGACTTAATTCCACCTCAAAATGCTGGCCGTGAGCACTATTGATACCATCCAACTCCACCCGTGAATTAAGACCAAACGACAAAACTCGATTCACCTTGGCAGATAATCCACTGACTTGTTGTGTATCGACGACTATATCCAATTCATGTGGTCGTGCGAAAGCGTAAACTTCTGAACCGGGGCCGTAATTTTCACCTTGGTCATGCAGCACATCATCACCTACATGCAGATGTCCATCGTCTACCCGGCCATGAAACAGGTTTACCGATCCTAAAAAACCATAAACAAACGGTGTTTGCGGATGGTTATAAACCTCATCAGGTGTACCGACCTGCTCAACTTTCCCATGATCCATCAACACCACTATGTCAGCTACTTCAAGTGCCTCTTCCTGATCGTGGGTCACAAAAATTGAGGTGATGTGTAACTCATCATGCAATTTACGCAACCAACGACGTAACTCTTTACGCACTTTGGCATCCAATGCACCAAACGGCTCATCCAACAATAAAACCCTTGGCTCAACGGCTAATGCTCTTGCCAATGCGATTCGTTGTCGTTGACCACCCGATAATTGTGATGGAAACCGATCAGCCAACCAATCCAATTGCACCAGTTCAAGTAAACGATGGACTTTTTCAGCAATCACTTTTTCACTGGGTCTGGATTTACGGGGTTTCATTCGCAAACCAAACGCGACGTTATCAAATACGGTCATGTGCTTGAACAACGCATAATGCTGGAACACAAAACCAACTTGCCGTTCTCGGACATGGGTTTGTGAGGCATTTTCGCCATCCAGAATTACTGAACCTGAATCTGCCTGTTCAAGACCTGCAATAATTCTCAGTAATGTAGTTTTACCGCAACCTGATGGCCCCAACAGTGCAACCAGTTCACCTGACGGAAAATTCAACGAAATATCATCAAGTGCAGTAAAACTGCCAAATTGTTTGTGTAAATTTTTAACTTCTATACTCATTTTCGTATCTCTTTTAATTAGTGTGCCGAAGCATTGGTTCCAGCGCGGTGTTCCACCCAGGTCTTTAATACCAGCGTGACTAAAGCCAGTAAGGCCAGCAAGGACGCTACTGCAAAGGCTGCCGCGAAGTTATATTCGTTATAAAGAATTTCAACGTGTAACGGCATCGTATTGGTCTGGCCACGGATATGACCTGATACAACTGATACCGCGCCAAATTCGCCCATTGCCCTGGCATTACACAGAATCACGCCATACAACAAACCCCATTTGATATTCGGTAATGTCACATACCAGAAGGTTTGCCAGCCACCGGCACCTAAAACAACAGCAGCCTCCTCTTCCTCTTTACCTTGTGCCTGCATCAATGGAATCAATTCGCGAGCAACAAACGGAAACGTCACAAATATGGTGGCGAGCACAATGCCGGGAACCGCAAAAATGATCTTGATATCGTTAGCCACCAGCCACTCACCAAACCAGCCATTTACACCGAATACCAATACATAAACCAGACCGACAATGACTGGCGAAACGGAAAAAGGCAGATCGATAAACGTAATCAACAGCTGCTTACCTTTGAATTCAAACTTGGCAATTGCCATGCGGCCGCCACACCAAATACCAGATTTAATGGCACAGCAATCAGTGCCGTCAGTAAGGTCAATCTCACCGCAGATAAGGCATCTGAATCGCTTAACGCCAACCAATAAACTTCAAATCCCTTGCGCAATGCCTCGGTAAAAACTGCAACCAAAGGCATGACTAAAAATAAGGCGAAAAAAGCCAATGCAATACTGATCACACTGATTTTTATCCACTTGGATTCTTGTGTAGCGATATTTCTTTCATATTTTGTTGGTGATACCCAAGCAAAATTGCTCAACGGTTTATTCACAACAGCAGCATTCCTCATCTATCGATCCCTCCCAGTACGTTTGCCAGCCCACGCCTGCAACGCATTAATAATCAGCAACATCACAAAGGACACCACCAACATCACTGCCGCAATGGCCGTGGCTCCGGCGTAGTCGTACTGCTCTAATTTGGTAATGATCATCAGTGGGGTGATTTCTGAAACCATCGGAATATTGCCGGCAATAAAAATAACTGAACCGTATTCACCTACTGCACGGGCAAAAGCCAATGCAAAACCCGTCATTAACGCCGGCAGCAGTATGGGTATCAGCACATAACGAAAAGTCTGCCAGCGATTAGCCCCCAGACTGGATGCCGCTTCTTCCAATTCGGTTTCCAGATCCTGAAGCACTGGCTGCACTGTTCGGACTACAAACGGCAAACCGATAAACACCAACGCCACCAGAACACCTAACGGCGCAAAGGCCACTTTTATGCCTAAGGTTCCCTGAATAAACTGGCCTATCCAGCCATTTGGAGCATACAAAGCTGTTAACGCAATACCTGCTACCGCTGTGGGCAAGGCGAAGGGTAAATCGACTAACGCATCGACAATTTTCTTACCCGGAAACGAGTAACGTACTAACACCCACGCCAGCATCAATCCGAATACTGCATTAATAGCAGCAGCGGCTAATGAAGCGCCGAATGAAAGTTTATAAGAGGCCACAACTCGTGGCGCGCTGACAATTTCCCAGAACTCTGCCCAAGTTAATTGGCTGGTAAAAATGAACACGGCACTTAATGGAATCAGAACAATAAGCGACAGGTACACCAAGGTGAACCCCATTGATAAACCGAAGCCGGGTAAAACGGAAAATGATTTTATTGAGGTCATCAGTCATTCCCCTCATCAAGGTTCAATGAACCGCTAGCGATGACCTGCCTAGCCTTTTTCAGGTGGTTGCGTAACATGTTTATTCCTTGTCAAAACAATGTTCGCAAAGTGTAGAGAGGCAGTTTTAGACTGAGAAATAACAAAATATGCAAAGCTTATGCATAGCACTGGATTAGAGTTTTTAGTATTAATTTACAGTCACTTAGTTAAGCCAACTGCTTTTTTAGCATTTAAAAAAGTTAATGTTTTGTCTTTAAATATCTCTTTTTGCAACTAAAACAATTTTTGCTGCGCCATGGTTATGGTTTTAGATAATAAAAAGCCAGTAGTCCGATAAGAACTACTGGCTGATATCACAAATGGAATAGCTATTTATAGCTAGATTAGATCACTTTAACTTTGTAAAACGTAAGTAAGGTCGCACGGCTTCATATCCCTGAGGGAAACGACTAGCAAGTTCTGCTTCATCTTGCAGAGATGGCACAATCACCACCCGGTCGCCTGGTAGCCAATTACCTGGCGTCGCTACTTTTTCATTATCGGTTAATTGCAGCGAATCAATTACTCGCAACACTTCATTAAAATTCCGTCCTGTACTGGCGGGATAGGTAATGATTAACCGAACCTTTTTCTGTGGATCAATAATAAATAAAGATCGTACTGTGAGTGTCGCGCTGGCATTGGGATGAATCATGTCGTAAAGCTCAGACACTTTGCGATCGGCATCGGCCAATATTGGAAAATTCACCGTGGTATTTTGCGTATCGTTAATATCCTCAATCCATTGGTGATGCTTATCCACGGGGTCAACGGATAATGCCAATGCCTTGACATTTCTAGAGTCAAACTCGGCTTTTAACTTGGCGGTCAAACCAAGCTCTGTTGTACACACTGGGGTAAAATCCGCTGGATGCGAAAATAAAACACCCCAACTGTTTCCCAGCCACTGATGAAAACGAATATGCCCTTCTGTTGAATCTTGTTCAAAGTCAGGGGCTTCATCACCCAATCGAATTGACATGTTAATTCTCCATTATTCAAGCCTGCATATCAGGCGTATTGTAAAAATGCACTTTGATGCGTTGTTAAACCAATTGTTGAATATGTTTTAGGTAGAAGACGTTTACGAGAGCTGTTCCAGCTACTTAATTGAAAGACCTCATCACCAGGTAAGGGTTCAATAGCTTCCAGCATGGCTGAAACAAAGTCTTTAATTAATGGCCATGCGCCATAACCTGACTTACTATTTATATGACCGGCGTTTCCTGCATTGTAAAATGCCAGTCCCCAATCGCGACTCAGTTGATCAGCCTGAACAACTGACATCCATGGGTCATTTTTACTGGCTACCAATACCCCCAACATATTTAAATGTTGGTCGGGCAATGTGCCCGCGATGGTTTGTAAATTCTTTTGACTCTCTTTAATCGCCCCATAAAGCGAAAAACGCTGTGGAGCGGCTGGTGCCACTAAAATAACGCCTGCCACCTTTTCAGGACGCCAGGAAGCTATCAATGCACTCACCAAGCAACCAAAACTGTGAGCGACTAAAATCGCTTGTCCCGGCATCGTATCAAGCTGCTTTTCCAGCGCTTCTGCCCATGGATAAATTCGCGGCGATTCCCAATTAACGCCGGTTAAGCGTTCACTGTCTGAAAATTGTTGTTCCAGCCATGTCTGCCAGTGATTTTCATCGCTGCCATGGAATCCCGGCACAGTTAAGATTTTGGTTTTCATTGTTTTTCTCCTGGGCCTTTGTATTTTTTATACTTTGCTAAAACTGGCCAGAGCAACTTCAGTGGATTTAAACAAGGCAATCACTTCAAACCCGGGTTTGAGACCTAAATCATCAAGTGAGCTGGTTGTAACTACCGAGGTAATCACGCCCACACCTGTATCCACTTCAACTTCGCTGACCACATCACCACGTTTTATTCGCTTGATAATGCCTTTAAACTGATTTCGACTATTTATTGCTTTGATTGTCATGATTATTTCCTTTGTTTTTAAAAGTTCGGCCTGAACCATTCAGGCGAAATACTTATGAATTATTGGCCGGAATAAATTCGGTCAAACACTCCGCCATCATTAAAGTGTGTTTTCTGGGCGTTTTGCCAACCACCAAACGCTTCGTCAATGGTGAAGGTTTTTACTTGCGGAAAGCGGGCGATATCCTGCGGATCAGCATGCTCTGGTGCCACTGGACGATAATAGTGTTTAGCTGCCAACGCCTGACCAACCGGCGAGTACAAATATTCCAGATAGGCCTTGGCAACTTCTTGTGTAGCATTTTTTTCAGCATTGCCATCAACGACGGTCACCGGCGGCTCAGCCAGGATAGAAACCGAAGGAACAATGATTTCAAACTGATCTTTGCCTAATTCGTTAATTGCTAAAAAAGCTTCGTTTTCCCATGAGATAAACACATCACCAATTCCACGCTGCACAAAGGTGTTGGTCGAACCGCGTGCACCGGAGTCCAAAACGGGGACATTCTTAAAGAGTTTATTGACGAATTCTTCTGCTTTTTCAGCACTGCCATATTTCGCTTCAGCAAAGCCCCAGGCCGCCAGATAATTCCACCGAGCACCGCCAGAGGTTTTGGGGTTAGGCGTAATAACCGCTACATCCGGTCTAACCAAATCCTCCCAATCCCTAATTTCTTTTGGGTTACCAGCACGAACCAGAAACACAATAGTTGACGTATAAGGTGAGCTGTTATTTGGCAGACGTGTTTGCCAATCAGCAGGTAATTTGCCGGTATGTTCTGCAATGGCATCAATGTCATAAGCGAGTGCCAATGTGACAACATCCGCGGCCAGGCCATCAATAACCGCTCGTGCCTGCTTGCCTGCACCACCATGCGATTGGCTAATCTTGACGTTATCCCCCGTCTGCTGTTTCCAATGTTTGGCAAATAACGGATTGAACTCCTGGTATAGCTCTCGTGTCGGGTCATAAGAGACATTTAGTAGTTCGATATCTTTCGCCAGTGAACCGCCAGAAAACACAGCAATGCTGATAGCGAATGGCAGAGTTTTAATTAAGGTTTTCAGTTTCATTTTTGTTCTCCAAAATTCAAGTTGGTTGTTTAAAAATCAATTTGTGCACGTACTAAAGCGATATCCGGTTTTTCGCCATCGGCTGGATTACCTGGACGGTCTACATCAAGTACTTTTATGTAGTTTGCTGAGAGGCGGATGTTGTCAGTGGTGTACCAGTTCACCCCAAAGGTCAGGTTGTCCTGTTCACCGCCGATGAAACTGCTGTCGTTAAGATCAGCTGAGCTGTAGCGAATACCAAGTTCCCAGGCGCCGATACCTCCCTGACCCACTGTTGAATTAGGTTTCACACGATCAAATGTGCCAGTGTTCGCTTTGTAACCGCGAGACTCACCCGTCAGGAAATAGCTGGCATAGGCATACCATGCATTGAAATCAAGATCAGTTGAAGCTGAAGCACGCTGAACGCGTGTATTGATGTACTCACTTTGTACTGACAGAGGTCCAAATACTGCTGCGGCTTCCAGACCGTATTGTTGGAAGTCATCCACATTCTCTAAAACACCAGTGTCAATCAGGCGAACACCACTAATATTGGCTTCTGGACGCTCACGAAAACGTAATTGACCATCTTCCGGATTACGATGTAAAACGGCTGCACCAAGGTGAATTAATTTATTTTTCTCGATAATCGGGTTAAATGTGCCACGGGCGACCAGCCCCCAGCCTTCATTACCTTCTTCACCTGGATCGACTTCTGATTTTTCACCAAACGCACCTGCCGAAGCACTCCAATTATCACCACCATGGCTCAAACCAAGACCAATCGCACGGTCTGGATTAAATACATTGGTCAATGATCGTTCGATAAAGGTGGTGTTTAAACTGCTGGTCAGATGCTCCAATCCAAACGTTTGTTTGAACTGCCCAACAGTTATTGCTGGAGTTAATCCCGTATATTGGATGTAGGCATCACGAATGCCACGTGCACCTGTGGCATTTTCTCCGGTGCCGCTTGGACGAGCGAAATCATATTGAAAACGGTAGTTCCAGTTTTCATAAACATTGCCGCGAATATCTAGGAAAGCACGACGAAATGCTGTTCCATCCCCTAAAGCAATCTCATCTTCATTATGGGCTGCAGCATCAATTTGTAACCGCCCACCCACTTGGGCTTTGAAAGCGCCATCAGCTGATTCAAATGACAAGCTTCGGCCATTGCTTTTAGCAATAACAGCACTTTTAGTGACCGACTTAGTCTCTTGTATGTCTTCCTGGTGTTGATTTATTTGCGCGCTCTGTGCTGCCAGTTTCTCGATCAGTTGGTTTACTTGTTGTTCAAGTTTCTGAATTCGTAGCTCGGATTCACTATCAGCAGCGTAAACACCAATGGGAAACGTGCTGATTAAACCGGCCAAAAATAGATTCTGTGTAATAGGTTTGAGTTTGAATGACACCTTGCTATCTCCTGGTTGTGTTAAGTGCAGGGAGATAGTAGGAAAGCGGCTTTATAATCCGAACCAATAAAAATTGGATTGTTTATTCACTGGTATGTTAAGTAAATAAAAATGCAGGTTTAGCCATAAAAGACAGCTATCAAAATGGTGATTTAATTTATTAAAACAGGGTATTTAGTAAGAAATTAATTTTGTTAAGCGCGTTTAAACTCACAAGCTAAGTATGGGATGTGGATGCGGCGGAGAAAGTTTGAGGTATGGATTTCATTAAACTTTAAGGCAAAAATTTTCTTTCTATATAACTTTTAAAGATATATATATTCTTGCTTATTAATTCCACTTATTTATAAACCTGTCATTATTAGCGCTTTGAAAATGCTTTGAGGTTGAAAATGAGTTGGGAAGGCTGGTTTACCATAGCCGTTACATTGTCCGTATTGTTGGTTCTGACCTTTACTCGTGTCAGACCACATATCGCCATGATTACGGCGATGACTACATTATTGGCTACGGGAATTCTCAATGGACAACAGGCATTGGCAGGATTCAGTAATGCAGGCCTTATTACCGTTGCAGCCATGTTCATAGTTGCTGCTGGTTTGCATGCTTCTGGTGGCGTCGATATTTTAGTTAAGTCGCTGTTGGGTTCCCCCAAATCTATTCGCGGTTCTTATCTTAGAATGTTTACCCCGGTGGTTTTCCTCAGTGCATTTTTAAACAATACTCCCGTAGTCGCCACTATGGTTCCAGGCCTGCTTGCCTGGTGTAAACGAATTAATATCAATCCATCCAAAATCATGATTCCGCTTAGCTATACCGCTATCTTGGGTGGCACTCTCACTTTGATTGGCACGAGTACTAATCTTGTGTTGAATGGCCAGTATCAATCCTTAACGGGTGAGGCCGGTTTTTCAATTTTTTCCATTACTATTATTGGTTTGCCAGTTGCCATTTGCGGTTTGATTTTCATCTGGTTATTTTTCCCTAAATGGTTACCTGACATCGGCAAAAATCATGCTTTTGAGAATGTTCGCGAATTCACTCTTGAAGTGATGGTTGAGACGGATGGAGTATTGGTAGGTCAAAGTGTTCAACAGGCTGGGTTGAGGGATCAGAAAAGTGTTTATTTGGTCGAAATTGAGCGTAACGGCACATTATTAACCGCCGTTCCTTCTGAAGAACGATTACAGAGTGGCGATCGCCTCGTTTTTGCCGGAGACACGCAAGGCATTACGGACTTGCTTCGCATTCGCGGTATTGTCGCGTCAACTTCTGATGCAGAAAGTAGCGTGCTGGCCTCAGAAAGACCTGAACGTAGCCTAGTTGAAGCCGTTGTGTCTCCGCATTGTGCTGCTATTGGTGAAACCATTCGTGATGCGATGTTTTTGGAGCGGTATGGTGCCGTCATCATGGCAGTAGCAAGAAATGGTGAACGTATTCCAGGCAACTTAAGCAATATTGTTTTGCAGGCTGGTGATACTCTGCTATTGGAGGCGCGCCCTGCTTTTGTCAGTCGTCAACGTTATAACAAAGACTTTTTATTGATAAATGATTTGGGTAAAGAATCTCCCAATCACGATAAAGCCGCCCTTGCCTGGGTGATTTTAATAACCTTGGTCACCGCTGCAGGATTTGGTTTAATCGATATGCTTCACGCATCGTTAATTGGTGCAACGTTAATGATACTGACTGGCTGTTGCTCAGTGAGTCAGGCAGAACGAAGTCTGGATTTGACGGTTATTTTAACTATTGCCGCATCATTTGCGTTAGGTGTCGCATTACAGCAAACTGGGGTAGCAGACTTTGTAGCGACAGGTATCGTCTCGCTTAGTCAGAATCAACCCTGGTTAATGTTAGTCATGACTTATATTGCTGTTTCGGTATTAACCGAAGTCATTACCAATAATGCTGCGGCTGTATTGATGTTACCCATCGTGCTTGAGTTAACCGCGAAAGCCGGGCTACATAATGAGCCGTTTGTATTTGCCATTATGATGGCGGCTTCGGCAAGTTTTGCCACCCCGCTAGGTTATCAAACCAATCTTATGGTTTATGGTCCGGGCGGCTACCACTTCCGTGACTTTTTAAAAGTCGGTGTGCCGATGAATTTATTTATCGGCGCAGTTACATTCAGCGTGATCATGCTGATTTGGCCTTTAAACTAAATTTACTCTTATGGTTAACACTCAGATTCAACTCGCCTGCTGGAAGGATGTGCCTGCTATTGCTTCATTATTAAATGAATGTGCCCATCATATGCATCTAAATGGCATGTCGCATTGGCTCGACCTTTATGATGAGGAATTTGTACGCCAAAATCTGCTGCAAAAATCAGTTTATATCATCAAACAGGATTCAAAGATTATTGGCTGTGTTGCACTGGGCCTAAACCCTGCTGATCATTATGCTGATTGCTGGCCCGATATCCCAGCTGCTGATTTTTATCTGACCCAATTGGCTGTTCATCCTGATCATCAACAAGCTGGTTATGGACGATTATTACTCCAATATTGTCTGGGCTTAATCGGTGACGGTACGATGCAATTGGATGCTGTCTCTCATTATCCGGAGTTATTGGATTTTTATCGAAAATTCGGCTTCAAGCAGATCGCTGAAGGTATTGGCTTGGGCGATCATCGATACCTGTTTGAGTTCGCGCATTCATCCCAATAATGTATCAATTAGCATAATGGCAAACAAACCGCCCATGAGGCCAACGGTCGCTCTTGTTTGATGTCCATTTCGATGTGTTTCAGGAATCACTTCGTGAGATACCACAAAAATCATCGCACCAGCAGCAATGCCTAAACCTAAAGGATAGGAAACCGGTAAACCGCTGGACAATATTATGCCGACCAACGCTCCTATGGGCTCAACCAATCCGGTAGCTGCTGCAATCGCCACAGCTTTGCCAGCAGATATATTGATTCGTCTGAGTGCCAACACAACCGCTAGCCCTTCAGGGATATTTTGTAAAGCGATCGCCGCTGTCAGTGGAATACCAACTGACAAATTACCATCGGTGTAACTTACGCCAATCGCCATGCCTTCGGGAAAGTTGTGCAGAGCAATAGCCAACACAAACAGACTGACTCTGCCAACCTGTTGATGTCCGGCACCACAAGGGCCGGAATGTTGATGTTCATGGGGCAAGTAATAATCCAACCCCAACATCAACAGCACGCCACCTATCATGCCGAAAATAATGATTGCAACACCACTTACGGCATGGCCTGTTAAGTCAGTGGCAACCTCAATTCCAGGAATTATCAAAGAAAAAAAGCTTGCCCCCAACATCATGCCAGCTGCCATACCGAGCATCGTGTCTTCAGTAATTGTTGGAAGTTTTTTTACAAATAAACCAGGTGCAGCACCTAATGCTGTCGACAATGCTCCGACGCCACCGCCAATCAAGGCCCATTTTAAAAATTGTGGATCGATATTAGAGTGAATATTCAGCAGACTCACCAGCAACAATCCGACAATTAAGCTGATGGCAGACAAAATGAAGATCGAGATGCCCGGCCGAGTATTAAATTGTTCACGCCAACTTTTTAAAAGCAACGATAGGGTTTGTCTAATGGCCTGCTGCATTGATTTATCTCGAATAACTTCATCAACCTTATAAAAGATTGAGAGCACAAACACAAATAACAAATTGAACTGTGGTTGACTCGAACTAATTGCTTCTCGCTATTTTCATATGTTAGAGCAACAAAATTTGGAGCAGGACGATGCAGGCTTTACAAGAACATTCGCTAAGCTGTCCTTATTGCGGCGAAACCATTGAGGTTTTGCTGGATTGCACGATTGATTATCAACAATATATCGAGGATTGTTTTGTGTGTTGCAGACCCATACAATTTTCGGTCAGTGTAAATGGTGATGGCACTTTTCAGGTCGATGCAACCGATGAAAATGCTTAAAAATAAAGGATTTTAAACGTCTTTTTATCAACACTAACTTTCCTAACAATCTTGATATTCAATCGTACCGCGTGATGATTGGGATGAATCAAATATTAAGCTCCTGGATTTAAAGGAAAAATATCCTGTATAAACAAGGATAGTTTGCTTATTGAAGGATGTTATATTTCATTATCTAATGGAACAAAACCAATGATGGGAATGAACATTGAATCGTATTTGGCATAATGCTTTTTATCCTGCCCTGCTCATCGCGCTATTATTACCGCAAGCCTACGCATCACTGGATTTGTTAGCGGGCGTAGAAGCAGGTATTGAAACCGATACTGCGATGACCACCATTGATTTGGATCGAACTCAGGAAGCCCTATCCTCCAATAATTTTGAATCCGAGCATGTCTGGCATAATGACCACACAGGAATTCAATATCAAATCAAGCTGTTACGCAGCTATTCTTATGGCCACTATCCTTGTCTGGCCTATCAGTTAAAAATTAAAAACGGTGAAGATTTGCAGGAAAAATCGCTGGACGCATGTCAGCATCGCAGTGGTAAATGGATTTCTGTTTCGCCTAGCTCAATGGCTTTTTAGGGGCTGTTGAGTTCTCATAGCCACTTCTGTTGTGGCTGAAATGTACCAATCAAGATTTCTTAGGGCGCATCCGCGATAAAGACAGCCCGCTTGGGTGCAGGATAACCTTCAACCGTTTTACTAATATCCAGGGGATGCAGAAAATCCCGTAATGACTCGAACGTCATCCACTCGGTAGCACGTTGTTCTTCAAGACTGGTGAGATTTTCATCCACACATCGCACATTTTTATATCCGCATTTACGCAACCATAACAACATGGTTGGCACCGATGGGATAAACCAGACATTACGCATTTTGGCGTAACGTTCTTCTGGTATCAGACTCATGCCTTCTTCCCCATCAATGATCAGAGTTTCCAGTACCAGTTCGCCACCTGAGCGAAGACAATGGCGCAATTCCATTAAATGCTTTAATGGTGAACGGCGATGATATAAAACGCCCATCGAAAACACCGTATCAAACAGGTGTAATTTGTCCGGCATATGTTCAATACCAATCGGCAAGACAAAATGCCTATCACTCTGGATAAAAAACTGCATCAGTTGATACTGCATACTGAAAACCAGTGTCGGATCTATGCCCATCACCATGCTGGCACCCTCACCCACCATGCGCCAGCCGTGATAGCCATTGCCACCACCGACATCCAGAACCTTACGACCCTGCAGAGAGCTGAGATGAGGTAAAACCCGATCCCACTTCCAGTCGGAACGCCATTCAGTATCAATATCGATATCAAATAATTGATACGGACCTTTGCGCCACGGGTGAAAAGTTTTGATCAGCTCAATAAAGGCTTGTTTATCAATACTGGATATATCCTCCGATGTGCCGATCTGCACGGCTTGTTTTAGCTCTACTTGTGCAGGTTTTACAGAGGGTAAATTCGCCAATGCCTGTTGCCATAACGGCATCTTGCCATGAAAATCATCAGCCAGCCTTTCAGCAGTAAAAGTTGCCAATTGCTCGGCCCAGTCAGCTTGTCCAACGGACTCCAGCCAACGGTAAAACGGTTCATATACGGTCATTTAAAAGCTATCAAAGAGGCAAAGTTAAAACATTGAAACCAGCATTCGCTGCGAGAAAAACCCGCTTGGCTGAGACGATGTTGATGTGTTGAAAGAGTTTCGGGGATTAATACATTTTCCAACGCGCTGCGTTTCTGGCTGATTTCCAGATCACTGTAGCCATTAGCGCGTTTGAAATCATGATGTGCTTCAGTAAAAAAAGTCTGTTGCTCATCACTGTCAAAAGCCAGTTTTTCCGACAGGATAAATACGCCGCCCGGTTTCAAGCCCTGATAAATCTGTCGAATCAACTCATCCCGTAAAGCCGGTGCAATAAACTGCAGCGTGAAATTCATCACCACTACCGAGGCATTTTCAATAAGCGTCTGGTTAATATCTTCACAGCGCAGCTCAACCGGAACTCGATTATTATCAGCCGCGATAATTTTCTCCGCCCGTTCAATCATTGCGGCTGAATTATCAACCGCAATTATCTGACAGCCTTCAGCTTTAATACGCTGGCGCATTGATAAAGTAACGGCTCCTAATGAACTGCCCAGGTCATAGCAACTGCTGTTTTCCTGAGCATAACGAGCGGTCAGAATGCCGATATTGGAGATCAGAGTGCCATAGCCAGGTACCGAGCGCTGGATCATATCGGGAAACACGTCCACCACACGTTCATCAAAGCGAAAGTCCACCATCTGTTCCAGTGGTGAAGCAAAAATGTTATCGGCTTTTTTTATCATCCCTGTTGTGCCTTCTTTTTAGCCACATCATTGCGTAGGTAAACGGGTAAAGCTTTTTCAGCACTGACATATTCGCCCCGTGCGTATAATTGCTCGGCAAGTTTCAAAATAATCGCGGCTTGCGGATAAATATCGGGTTGCTGACCAATTAATTGTCCGGAAAAATTGCTTTGCAATGGATCTGCATAAACTTGCCAGCCAGTGCCTGCACCTAACCACTTCTCAGTATTAGCGGGTAAGAATTGTTCTGCAGGACATACTTTTTCTTCTCCTATCAGCACAACGCTTCCATCTTGCACCTGAAAACTGGCGGCATAGATTTCATCCATTCGCGCATCCATCGCTACCGCTATATTTTGTTGTTGGGTCTGCTCATAAGCAGCTTGGGCGACTGCTGCTAAAGTGGAGACTGGAATAACCGGAAGCTCACGAGCAAACGCAATTCCTTGAGCAACACCCACACCGATTCTAACCCCGGTGAATGAGCCGGGCCCACGACCAAATGCCAAAGCATCAATATCAGCAATTGACGCATCTGCTTGCTTGAAAAGCTGATCGAGCATCCCCAATATAAGGGTTGAGTGACCACGTTGAGTCATTTGCTGCTGCTGATACAACACGCCGTTAATGGTGATTGCGGCAGAACAACTTTCGGTACTGGTATCAAGGGCAAGCAGATTCATTGGTTGGTTATCATCATGTCATTTGAACGTCATAGACGCGCATTATAATTCAACCGTCGACTACAAAGGAGGTTCGCTATGGGTTATATCGCTGATACCATCTATATTTTTCGTGAATTGATGAAACTGTTGTTTGTGGTGGTAACATCACCTTTCGCGGTCGTTGGCAGTTTGCTAATGCTGGGAAGCGTTACCTGGCAATCATAATATTGAGGAACTAAATGAGCGTCATTCATCTGCAAGCACTGGATAAAATTCGTGATAAAGAGTGGGATGATGCTCATCAGCTTATACAGCAATACAGTGATCCACTGGCTTGTTTAATCCATGGATACCTGCATCGAATTGAAGGTGATCTTTCCAACGCTGCTTACTGGTACAACCGAGCAAACGAGGTTGTACCAGCAAACAGTTTAGATGTCGAGTTACAAAGACTGTATACACTCGCCGGTAAAGCTTAACTCAGAATTATTTTCTGATGCCTTCAATAGAAAGTGTCAGAAACACTTCCTGTGAGCTTGGACCTAATTTGCTGACATCAATGCCATAATCTTCGATGATAAAGCTGGTTTCACCATGAAAGCCCACACGGTAACCACCCCATGGATCTTCACCTTCACCAATTTTTTCCACCGGGATAGTCATCGGTTTGGTCACGCCATGCAAAGTAAAATCACCTTTCATCAATAAAGTGCCATCTGCCTGCTGTTCAAAGCTGGTTGAGGTGAAACGTGCTTCTGGATGCTTGGCCGTATTCAGAAATTGCTCACGCAAGTGTTTGTCACGTTCAGCAAAGTTGGTATCGACACTGGCGACATCAATCTTCACATCAATTTTTGATGCTTCTGGGTTCTCTGCGTCATAGCTGAACGTGCCTTCAAAATCATTAAAACGTCCGCTCATCCAGCTAAAGCCCAGATGCTGAATGCGAAAATCAATAAAAGCATGTGCTTTTTCAGTATCAATCACATAGTCAGCCGCTTGTGCTGGCAATACAAATGCCGAACTTATCGCTAAGGCAAAAATGGTTTTTTTCATGTGAACTCCTGTTGGTTTAAAGATTAAGCATGCGACGCAAGGTGGCGTCTTTATTAATGAAATGATGTTTTAACGCCGCCAGGGCGTGAATTGAGGCCAACGCAATAATGAAATACGCTGACCATAAATGCAGTTTGCTAACCAAATCGCTGGTCGAGACAGTTAGTTGAGTGAGAGCAGGAATATTGAACCAGTCAAAAATACCCAGTGGCTGGCCTTTCGCGGTGACAATTAGATAGCCGGTAACAGCCAATACGATAATCGCCAAATTCATCAGTTGATGTACTGTTTTTGCTGCTAAGTTCTGCCAAACCGGGGTAGTTGAAATTGCTGCAGGTTTGCCGGCAAACGGACGCCATAGCCAGCGTATCAATACCAAAAGCAAGACAATAAATCCAAGACCTTTATGCCACCACGGTGCCTGGTAATACCAGTCATCGTAATAACCAAGATCAACCATCCATAGACCGAGAACAAACAAACCGATAGTCAGCAGTGCGACAGACCAGTGCAGCAATATGCTGATCAATCCATAACGTTCAGAGCTGTTCTTAAAACGCATGCATTCCTCTCCGTAGGAAACTTTCAGAATGACAATCTGACCCTACTGTTTTCGTAGGGTTCCGTTAATGATTAGCGTTTACGGGAACGTTGCGTTCCACTTTTAACCTTTTTGGATCGTACATGCTGGGTGCGAAAAGCCGGCTGCGTTGACGGCGTTTTTGCCTTATGGGTAATTCGTTTACCCTCACCCATTTCGCCAGTGCCTTTGGGTTGAAAGCTGGGTATCAAATGTTTTTTCCCATTACCGATCAAATCAGATCTTCCCATGCTCTTCAAGGCGTCACGTAACAATGGCCAGTTCTCTGGGTCGTGATAACGCAAAAATGCTTTATGTAAACGACGTACTTTTAAACCTTTTGGTACCGTAATATCTCCGCCCTGACGTCGGACTTTATGCAAGGTGTCCTTGCCTGAGTGATACATTGCTGCGGCTGCAGACATCGGTGAGGGCAAATATGCCTGAACCTGATCAGCACGAAAGCCATTATTCTTCAGCCATAGCGCCAAATTCAGCATGTCTTCATCAGTAGTACCCGGATGAGCCGCAATAAAATAAGGAATCAAATATTGTTCTTTACCGGCCTGTTTAGAGAATTTATCAAACATGGCCTTGAACTTGTCATAGGTGCCAATGCCGGGTTTCATCATCTGCGACAATGGACCTTCTTCGGTATGTTCCGGAGCAATTTTCAGATAGCCGCCGACATGATGGGTCACCAGTTCTTTAACGTATTCCGGCGATAGAACGGCGAGGTCATAACGCAGTCCGGAAGCAATCAGGATCTTCTTGATACCCGGCAAACTGCGGGCACGACGGTATAAATTAATTAACGGCGTATGGTCGGTATTGAGGTTTTTACAAACACCAGGGAAAACACAGGATAAACGACGACAACTGGCTTCAATTTCTTCGCTGTTACAGGCCAGTCGGTACATATTGGCGGTCGGCCCGCCCAGATCCGAGATAATGCCGGTAAAACCCGGGGTGGTATCGCGAATCGCTTCAATCTCTCGAATAATCGAATCTTCGCTGCGGCTCTGAATAATGCGACCTTCATGCTCGGTAATCGAACAGAAGGTACACCCACCAAAACAGCCACGCATGATATTCACTGAAAAACGAATCATTTCATAAGCCGGAATATTGGCTTTGCCATATTCTTTATGTGGCAAACGGCTATAAGGCAGGTCAAACACCGCGTCCATCTCTTTGGTGGTTAAAGGGATTGGTGGCGGGTTCAGCCAGACATCCTGATCTCCGTGTTGTTGTACTAAAGCCAGCGCATTACCGGGATTAGTCTCCAAATGCAGAATCCGCGAAGTATGTGCATAGATAATCGGATCATCTTTAACGGTTTCGTAAGGCGGAAGACGAATAACCGTTTTATCGGCATTGCGTGGTGAGACACGATGAATTTTAATGACATTGGTAGCAGGTTCAGCCGGAACAGCGGTTTGCTCAGCAGTTTCAGCCTTGGATTGCTCGCAGCTCTCTTCGGTCTGCATTTGATACGGATCAATGGGTGGATTAAGCTGGCCGGGTTTATCAATACTGGTGGAATCTTTCTCCCACCAGTTTTCACGGCGGCCATGGCGTTTTGTATAGACCGTGCCACGAACATCTGTCAGTTCACTTACTGCTTCACCCTGTGCCAGTCGATGGGCTATTTCTACCACCTGTCGTTCGCCGTTTCCATAAACCAGCAAATCAGCCTTGGAATCCATAATCACACTGCGACGTACTTTTTCTGACCAGTAATCGTAATGTGCAATTCGACGCAGACTGGCTTCGATACCACCAATAACAATTGGCACACCTTTATAAGCTTCGCGGCAACGTTGACTATATACAACGACGCTGTGATCAGGGCGTTTACCACCCTCTCCATCAGCGGTGTAAGCATCATTACGACGGATTTTTTTGTCTGAAGTGTATCGATTGACCATCGAATCCATATTGCCGCCAGTGACGCCAAAAAACAGATTCGGTTTACCTAATCGTTGAAAATCTTTAGTGCTGTTCCAATCGGGCTGCGAGATTATACCGACACGAAAACCCTGTGATTCAAGCAATCGGCCGATTAATGCCATACCAAAACTAGGATGATCCACATAAGCATCGCCGGTAATGATGATGACATCACAACTGTCCCAACCCAGAGCTTCCATTTCGCTGCGTGACATAGGCAATTGTGGTGCAACACCAAAGCGGTGAGCCCAAAACTTGCGGTAGGAAAAAATATCAGGAGCGGCTTGCATAGAACCTCAGATCAACAATAGCGAAAAATCAAAGGCTTATTCTAACAAAGACTAGGGATTAACGGCCGCTTTAAATGAATCCAGAGAATCAACGATAATGACTGGTGTGCCTTTTTCGACCACATGGCAAGTTCTCGAACTTCAGAATTACGCATGGCGATACAGCCTTGAGTCCAATTGGACACCTCATGAATATCGAGTTTGTCAGGCGTCTCATCACCAATTCCATGAATACCGATCTGTCCACCTAAAGGTGTATTTTGCGGCGGGGTTTCGTTATAAATGAATGCGGCTAGAATTTGGCGATACTCTTTGCGGGTAATGCGTCCTTCTTTCAAAGCTTGTTTTGCATCATCCATGTTGGGGTAATCCAGATGCATAAACAGATAAAAACGTTCACTGCTGCGGATATCCCTGATCCGATAATGTCCTTTAGGCGTTCTGCGATCACCTTCCTGCACTTTTGGCTGTCTGCCACCACTGCCTAAAGCCACTTTAAAACTTCGCAGAGTTTTATCGTCTTTTCTAACCAGTAATTTGTTTTCGGAGCGGACGATGACCAACTCAATCTCGCCCGATGTTGCCATCGCACTGGTTGGGAGGTGAAATAAAAGGGCTATGAAAAGCAGCCTGAACATATGGCAATTAATCCGCTAAGAATTGTGAAACGACTTTTATCATAAAACGCCTTAATTATCACCCGTAAATAAATATTTTTAAAGAAATAATCGATTTAAAAAGGAAATATTTTGCTTTATCAGATCGCGCAAGAATTGTGGTAATCCTACATCAAACTGCTGATCGAGGTTTTCTGCTAAATCACGGTGTTTTTTTAACTGACTTACATTGAATTTTTGCTTTAATGCCAGACCAATCACATTGCCTTTATCAGCAACCGGCAACACTAAAGTCTGATCGGCAAAACTACGATTAATTCGCTGCATAGATTGACTGAATCCCGGTCGGTCAGTTCCCCACAAATTAATACTCATCAAGCCCTGCTCATTGAGCACGCCGAAACAAGCATCAAAAAAAGCCTGTCCTTCAACACTGGCAGACATACCTAAATGATCATAGGCATCCACCAACAACATGTCATAAAAAGCACCATTGGTGAAAAATTGGTCACTGACAAATCGGTAACCATCGCCATGATGAATTCTTAACCGGGCATCATTGTTTGGCACTTTGAAATAGCGCTGCGCTACATCAATAACGTCTTGTCGGTATTCGATCACATCAATCTGACAGTTTTTGAAATGATGTAATAAAAATTTAACCAGCGATCCGCCGCCCAAACCGATCACACAAATATTTTTGGGTTGTGGTTGAAACAATAATCCAGCCATCATCGCACGGGTGTAACTTAATTCCAGCGAATGCGGAGATTGCAAAGACATGCTGCTCTGCCGAGGGTAAGTCCCGAAATGTAAGGATCGCGTATTCTCGATATCTACGACCTCAATAACACCCTCATCGGATGCCGCCTGATAGACAACATGCCCACCATAATACAACTGCATTAACGTTCAGCCTCTTCATCCAGCAATTGCTTAAATAGCCAACCATGAACCTGATTAGTTAGTTGTTGCGGCACACTACTGAAATAATGATCTGCTCCAGTAATCTGCCGTAAGTGGTAGTTGTCTCTCTGCTCGGTTTTCATTTGTGTCTGCCGTGTCATGATGGCTTGTTTAACATTATCCTGCTGCCGGCTGCCCAGTATCTCCAACGTTGAACGGTGACATCGGTTATGCTCATGCCTTCAGTTAACTCAGCGGTATTAATCATAATCAAAGCGGCCACTGGTACAGCGGTTTCATTGACTGTCTTTAAGGCCAATTGTCCACCAGCCCCCTGTCCAATCAATACAATATTTTCATGGCCTTCTTGCTGCAACTTTAATAAAGCTGCATCGATACGCTGGGCGGTAGTGATCTCAGCAAATGTTTCCTGTGGGGCAACCGTTTCTTCATTGGCATCGGTTGTTTCTGTATCGGGAGTTTCAGCAGAAGCCTCCTCTACTTCGGTTTCCGGAGATTCTGCTGTTTCATCTGCTTCAGCCGGCACTTCAGCATCGACAGCGGGATCTGATGCGGTTTCTAAATCAGGTACAGCCTGTTCGTTAATTTCACTAAAACGAATAATTTTGATCGCCAATGTATTCCAACCATGGCTGGGCAATTGCCGTCTCAATAAGCCGATAGCCGCACTATCAATATGCTCATTTATGTCGTGCAACAGCAATACTGCGCCACGCGGCGTACCTAAAGTTTGTGGTAAATAAGCAGCCGCAATACTTTGATCACCAACCGCCAACGGTGCATAGCCTTTGGTCACCGAATCCTGGCGCAGAATTTGTGATTTATCTGCAGCAACGCTCTCCGTCGTGCCAGCAAACAAAACCACACTGAGATAAATCAGTGTAAAAAATGCTGGAATGGTTAGTCTTGGGATTTTCACCAATTTTCCTATTAGTGTCGGTTAAGCAATTCGCGTCAGTATAATGAGGGCCGGTGAATTTCAAAAGCTGAAAAAACCCATCTTTTACGGTAGAGTAACGGGTTTTTACAACAAATTTTTAACTAACTTAAAGAGAATCCGACATGGCCGAATTCAAAATTGCCCCATCCATCCTCTCCGCTGACTTTGCCCGACTTGGTGAAGAAGTGGTAAATGTACTGGCCTCAGGCGCTGATATCGTTCATTTCGACGTAATGGATAATCATTATGTGCCTAACCTGACAATCGGACCTTTAGTCTGTGAAGCTTTGCGCAAGCATGGTGTAACAGCGGAAATTGATGTGCATTTAATGGTTAAACCAGTTGATCGCATCATTCCAGATTTTGCCAAAGCTGGTGCCAGTTTCATCACTTTTCATCCAGAAGCTTCCGAACACATTGATCGCAGCCTGCAATTGATTAAAGCTGAGGGCTGTAAAGCCGGTTTGGTATTTAATCCTGCTACGCCACTGACGTTGGCAGAACATGTTTTAGATAAAGTGGACCGTATTCTGCTGATGTCGGTCAACCCTGGTTTTGGTGGCCAGAAATTTATCCCTCACACGCTGGAAAAATTACGTCAGGCACGCAAAATGATTGATGAAAGCGGCTACGATATCGACCTTGAAATCGATGGCGGGGTGAACGTACAAAACATTCGCGAAATTGCTGAAGCCGGTGCTCGTACTTTTGTTGCAGGTTCTGCAGTTTTTGGCGCAGCTCAGGACAGTGATCCAAACAAATATGAAACAGTGATTGCTGCACTGCGTGCTGAATTGGCCCAAGCTAAAATCTAAGCAAACAATGCAAGAACAGCCGGCTTTCAAACCATTGATTTTAGACGGTACACTGCTTGTCAGTGTGCCGTTTTCGGCATGTTTTTTTTGATGTTAAGTGACAAAGGTGGTGCTGTTAAAAATTAGCGCGCCGTCAGTTAAATTGTTTTTATGAATTATGGTAACAATCACGGGAATAATATCCGCTCGGTTAATCCAGATGCGGTTATTGAAAGTTTTACTGGGTTAAACACTCTTTTTTAGAAGCCGGATATGAAACAGGCACAATTCGACCAACTGGCCAGTGAAGGCTATAACCGCATCCCACTTTATCGCGAAGTGCTCGCTGATTTGGATACGCCATTAAGTACCTATCTTAAATTGGCAGATGCGCCCTATTCCTATCTATTTGAATCCGTTCATGGCGGTGAAAAATGGGGACGTTATTCGATTATTGGCCTGCCTTGTGAATCGATTATCAAAGTCTTCGGCGATCAGATCAAAATTTATCAACGCGATGTATTGATAAATGAAATTCAGCACGACGATCCGCTGACCTGGATCGCGGAGTTCCAAGCAAAATTTAATGTTCCTGTGTTGGAACATCTACCGAAATTCAATGGCGGAATGGTCGGCTATTTCGGTTATGACACTGTACGTTATGTTGAAACCCGTTTGGGTGAAGCACCAGAAAATGATCCTTTGGGCTGCCCCGATGTGTTGCTGATGATTTCGGATGAACTCGTGGTGTTTGATAATCTTAGCGGACGATTGTTCTTGATCGTGCACGCTGATCCAACATTGCCCGATGCCTACGATCAAGCACAGCAACGTTTGGATAAATTGATTAAAGATTTACGTGAATCAGCTCCTAAATTCAGCGACAAGCGTCCACAAAACTCGGTATCAGAGCAGGATTTTGTCTCCGGTTTTACTCATGATGGTTTTATCGAAGCAGTCAATAAGGCAAAACAATATATCAATGATGGTGACATCATGCAGGTGGTATTGTCACAACGTTTGTCAGTGCCATTTCATGCTGCAGAAATCGATTTATATCGTGCTTTACGCACCTTAAATCCTTCACCTTATATGTATTACCTGAACTTGGAAGACTTCCATATCGTCGGATCCTCTCCGGAAATTCTGGTTCGCATGGAAGATAACGAAGTGACTGTTCGCCCAATTGCCGGCACACGGCGGCGTGGTGTGACCGCTGAACAGGATAAAGCTTTGGAGCAGGAACTGCTCAACGATCCAAAAGAGTTGGCCGAACATTTAATGCTAATAGATCTGGGCCGCAATGATGTAGGTCGGGTCAGTCAGACAGGCACAGTGAATCTGACCGATAAAATGGTGATTGAACGTTATTCGCATGTGATGCATATCGTTTCCAATGTTACCGGACAGGTGTTGCCCGGCATGACGGCTATGGATGCCCTTCGCGCGACCTTCCCGGCAGGCACCGTTAGTGGTGCCCCAAAAGTACGGGCGATGGAAATTATCGATGAGTTAGAACCGGTGAAACGAGGTGTCTATGCTGGCGCCATTGGTTATTTATCATGGTCTGGGAATATGGATACCGCTATTGCGATTCGTACCGCTGTGATTAAGGATAAACAACTGCATATCCAGGCCGGTGCAGGCATTGTTTACGACTCTGTTCCAGAGATGGAATGGGAAGAAACGATGAATAAAGCTCGCGCAATATTCAAAGCGGTTGCCATGGCCGAGGCTGGTCTTGAACCGCCAAAACCGACTGAATAACTATCAGGACAAAATATGCTGTTAATGATTGATAACTATGACTCATTCACCTACAACCTGGTGCAGTATTTTGCTGAGCTGGGTGCTGAGGTTGAAGTGCAGCGTAACGATAAACTGACGATTAATGACATAGAAACCCTTAATCCTGAGCTTATTGTGATATCTCCTGGCCCTTGTACGCCAAATGAAGCCGGTATTTCATTAGAGGTTATTCATCACTTTGCTGGCAAGAAACCGATTTTAGGTGTGTGTCTTGGGCATCAGGCTATCGGTCAGGCTTTTGGCGGAAATGTGGTACATGCTCGGCAAATCATGCATGGCAAAACGTCTCCAGTACATCACAACAATGTCGGAGTCTTTAAAGGCCTGAATAATCCACTGCAAGCCACCCGCTACCACTCACTGGTAATCAAAAAAGAAACATTACCTGATTGTTTCGAAGTAACCGCCTGGACAGAAAATGCCGACGGTACTATTGATGAAATTATGGGTGTTCGACATAAAACGCTGCCGATTGAAGGTGTGCAGTTTCATCCAGAATCCATCTTGACCGAACAAGGTCATCAATTATTGAAAAACTTTCTGGATGAACATCATGGCTGATACAGAATTCACCATGCAAGCTGCAATCAAACTAATTACCCAGCACCAACATCTGTCTGAACAACAAATGTCTGCAGCAATGCGCTTGATTATGACTGGCGCGGCAACCGATGCCCAGATTGGCGGCTTTTTGATTGGTTTACAGATGAAAGGCGAAACCGTTACTGAAATTGCAGCGGCTGCTTCAGTTATGCGTGAATTAGCCACGCCGGTTAATGTCACTGGCGATCATGTAATTGATACCTGTGGTACCGGTGGTGATGGGGCCAGCAGTTTTAACGTGTCAACGGCCAGTGCATTTGTAGTGGCGGCAGCCGGTGCAAAAGTCGCTAAACATGGTAATCGTTCTATCAGCAGTACTTGTGGCAGTGCTGATGTGTTGGAGACAGCTGGCGTTAATCTCGAATTAACACCTGAGCAAGTGGCACACTGTGTTGAAACTACTGGCGTTGGCTTTATGTTTGCTCAACGTCATCACGGGGCGATGAAACATACTGTCGGGCCGCGCCGTGAAATGGGTGTGAGAACCATTTTTAATTTACTTGGACCATTGACAAATCCAGCTAAAGCCAAACATCAGGTGATGGGCGTTTTTGATAAGAAGTGGGTTGAACCTATTGCCCAAGTGCTGCAGAAACTTGGCAGTAAACATGTCATGGTGGTGCATGCCGATGATGGTATGGATGAAATTAGTATCGGCGCAGACACCTTTGTGGCTGAGCTGAAAGATGGTGAGATTTCTACCTACACCATTAAACCCGAAGATTTTGTGATGCAACGTGTTGATATCAGTCAGCTGACTGTCACCAATGCACAGCAAAGTCTGGATATTATTAAGCGTGTATTTGCCGGTGAACCCGGTCCGGCCCGCGATATTGTGGTTCTCAATGCTGGTGCGGCAATTTATACAGCGGATCTGGCTGATAGCCTTGCCGAAGGTGTTCGTCAGGCTAAACACTTTATCGATACTGGTATTGCCCAACAAAAATTAGATGCACTTATAAAGTGCAGCCAACTTTAATTTAAAGATCGTTTATGACTGACACTCCCGATATTCTGAAAAAAATTCTGCAGCGCAAACAACAGGAAATTGCTGAACGCAGTAAACGTTTGCCGATAAATTTATTACAGCAACTGGCTGAAAATGCAGATCCCGTCCGGGGTTTCGTTGAAGCTATTGAACGTAAACTGGCTGCAGGACAAAGTGCCGTTATTGCTGAAGTTAAAAAAGCTTCGCCCAGTAAAGGTGTACTGCGGGCAGACTTCAAACCAGCCGAAATTGCATTGTCTTATCAAAATGGTGGCGCGGCCTGTTTATCAGTCCTCACCGATCAGGATTTTTTTCAAGGCCATGAAGATTATCTGAAACAAGCACGTTTTGCCTGTCAGTTACCGGTGATCCGTAAAGATTTTATTATTGACCCTTACCAAGTATTTGAAGCACGAGCAATTGGTGCCGATTGTATATTGCTGATTGTTGCCGCGTTGGATGACGATCAACTTGAACAATTAAGTCAGTTGGCCATACAGCTGGAAATGGATGTATTGGTCGAAGTGCATAATGAAGAAGAATTACATCGTGCAATGGTTTTGAATCTTCCACTGATGGGGATCAATAACCGGGATTTGCATACGTTTGAAACGTCGTTAGAAACAACGATTAAGTTACTCAACTTCATTCCTGATGAAACCATTGTCATCACTGAAAGCGGCATCCTTGGCAAAGAAGATGTCGCTTTGATGCGTGAACATGGCGTAAACGGGTTTTTGGTTGGCGAAGCCTTTATGCGTGCTGATGACCCAGGTGAAGCTTTAGCCAACCTTTTTAATTGAGGCATTAACACCGCGATGATCTTCGTCAAACAGGATCATCGTTTTGCCATGCGCCCATAAAACGCCGCGTTCTTGTAATTCTTTTAATACCCGGCCAACCATTTCTCGCGAACAACCCACAATGCGACTGACTTCCTGACGAGTGATCTTAATTTGGCGGCCTTGTTCGTGACGCATTGCATCGGGTTGTCCTGCCAGATCTTTTAATGCTTCTTCTACTCGGCCTGACACATCCATAAATGCCATATTGGTTGCTTTACGGGTGGTGGTCAGCAGACGTTTAGACATCTGTTCGCCTAAGGTTTCCAGCAAGTATGGGTAACAACTTTTTAATTCTGTTTTGGAAAGCGCTTTTAATGTTTGATAACTGATTTCTTCAGTACGACAATCGGTTCTGGCTTTGACCAGTGATATACGATCACTGATGTCGTGAAAGTAACCAACTTCACCGATAAAATCGCCCTGATTGAGATAGGCAACGATTAACTCTTCACCCTCTTCATTTTCAACACAGATGCTGACAGAACCCTCACGAATATAATAAAGCTTGTCGGGAATATCACCCGGTCGAGCCAACATTGTTTTGGCAGGGTAGACTTTGCTATGGCAATGTTTGAAAAACTCTGCCAACTGCTCTTCTCTCTCTTTATGTTTTAAATAATCCATGTCTTGAAGGCCCAGCTTTATTTTTATAAGGATTAATTCTGCCCAATTCCGATGATTATGGCAAAATTAAACGTTGTTACGCGTAATTTATGCAGGATGAGTTAAATGAAAGCAAGAGTAAAGTGGGTCGAAGATGTTTTATTTGTCGGTGAGTCCGGAACCGGACATACCGTGGTAATGGACGGCCCAGAAGAAGCTGGTGGTCACGGCACCGGCATGCGGCCTATGGAGCTCCTTTTACTAGGTCTGGGTGGTTGCACTTCATTTGATGTCATCGATATTTTAAAAAAGTCGCGTCAGGATGTAACAGATTGTGTAGTTGAAGTTTCCGCAGAGCGCAGTGAAGAAGCGCCAAAGGTCTTTACTAAAATTCATGTGCACTACACAGTCACTGGCCGTAATCTTAAAGCTAACTTTGTAGATCGCGCGGTTAAACTTTCAACCGAAAAATACTGCTCAGCTTCAATCATGCTGGCAAAAACAGCTGAAATCACCCACGACTATGAAGTGATTGAACAAGTCTAAATACTACTTTTCCTAATAACGGAGCATAACCATGCAGCGACCAACACGAACCGGCGGTTTGCGTCATGTAGCATTAACCGTCGAAAATCTTGAAGCCTGCGAACAATTTTATGTTGATTTGTTAGGTATGGAAGTCGAATGGCGACCCGATACAGAAAATGTGTATCTGACTTCTGGCAATGACAACCTTGCCTTGCACCGCGGAGAAAACATTAACAAATCCCCAGTCCAACCTTTGGATCATATTGGTTTTATTATTCCGACCCCTGAACAGGTTGATGAATGGTATGCATTTCTGGATCATCATGCAGTACCCATGCGCCAACCGCCCCGCACCCATCGTGATGGGGCCCGCAGCTTTTATTGTTATGATCCGGCTGGCACTGTGGTGCAGATCATCTACCATCCCCCGATTTCGTAAAAAAGAGTGATTATGAAAACGTATATTTACAAGAGCCGAAAAAAAGAAGAACTGTATCTTTATCTAAGCAAAAAAGATGATTTTTCAGAAGTACCGCCAAGTCTTTATAGCTCAATGGGCAATGAGCCGTTATTTGTGATGGAACTGGATCTTAGTCCGGATCGAAAGCTGGCCCGCGAAGATGTAAATAAAGTTATTCATAATCTGCAAAGTCAGGGCTTTCATGTGCAAATGCCACCCACTAACGATTTGTTGCTGCATCGTGAGCGAACAGGTCAACTGCATTAATTCAAATGAGCTTTTTAAGCTCGTAGAGTAATTCCAAAGCGGCTTTAGGCGTTAATTCATCAGGATTGATTTGTTCAATTTTGTTCAGCAGAACTGAATTATCCTGTTGAGCAAATAAATCAGGTTGCGGTAGTTGTTCCTGCATATTTGAACCTACAGTTCGTTGTGATTCCAAATTCGCCAATTTATGTTTAGCAGCTTGAATCACATCATTGGGTACCCCGGCAAGTTGCGCCACCTGCAGTCCATAACTCTGATTGGCCGCACCTGGTTTTAATTGATGCAGAAATACAATCTTGTCGCCATGCTCAATCGCATCAAGATGCACATTTAAGGCTTTGTCATACAACCCTGGCAACTGGGTCATTTCGAAATAATGTGTGGCAAATAAAGTATAAGCACCGATATCTCGCACCAGTTTTTCAGCGCAGCTCCAGGCCAGCGCCAACCCGTCAAACGTGCTGGTGCGCGCCCCACTTCATCCATTAACACCAAACTTTGTGCTGTAGCGTTATTCAGAATATTGGCTGCTTCGTTCATTTCCACCATAAAGGTTGAACGACCTGAAGCCAGATCATCACTGGCACCAATGCGAGTAAAAATCTGATCAATCGGACCGATAACGGCCGATTCTGCGGGAACATAACTTCCCATATTCGCCATGATCACAATCAATGCCGTCTGTCGCATATAGGTGGATTTCCCGCCCATATTCGGTCCAGTAATCACCAGCATCGATTGCTCATTTAACTGTAAATCATTGGGGCAGAAATGGGTTTTCTGCACCGCCTCAACCACAGGATGGCGTCCGGCCTGAATCGACAATCCTTTGTCCGAAGTTAACTGCGGCGCGACATAATTTAGCGTTTGTGCCCGTTCCGCCAGATTACTCAACACATCAAGCTCAGCTAATGCAGCTGCACAATGGGTCAGTGCTGCCAGCTCCGGATGAATTAATTTAAACAGCTCTTCATACAAAGATTTTTCCAAGGCCAATGCTTTTTCACTGGCACTGAGCACCTGATCCTCATGGGTTTTCAGCTCTGCAGTAATATAACGCTCGGCATTTTTCAGTGTTTGTCTGCGTTGATAGTCGGCCGGTAACTGAATGTTGTGAGCGCGACTGATTTCGATATAAAAACCATGAACTTTGTTATAGCCAACCTTTAAGGTGTTAACCCCTGTACGCTCACGCTCTCGCAGTTCCAGTTCGCGTAGAAAGTCGTTGGCATTCAGATGCAGATTACGCAACCGATCCAGTTCCGCGTGGTAACCCTCCGCAATCACCCCTCCATCACGTATAAGTACCGGCGGCTCTTCCACAATCGCTTCATTTAATAATTCAAGCAATTCCGGAAAGGTACCCAACTCACGATCAATCTGTTTCAACAATCGGGCTTGAGAGCCTGATAATTCTTGATGCAGACTCGGTAACGCCGTCAGCATTCGACGTAATTGCACAAAGTCTCGAGGTCTGGCACTGCCAAGCGCTACTCGGGTAACAATGCGTTCAATATCACCTAACGGTTTTAACAGGGTTTGAACAGCAGCAATGACATCTTGTTCAATAAGGTTGCCAATCGCCGCCTGGCGTTGTTGCAGAATGGTTAAATCGCGTTTTGGCTGTAATAACCAGCGTCGAAGTAAACGTGTTCCCATCGGCATAACAGTATTATCAATCACTGACAATAAGGTATTTTCACGACCACCCGACAGGTTTTGTTCCAGCTCAAGATTACGTCTGGATTGAGGATCGATACGAATACTGTCGGCTGGCGTTTCAACGGTGATTTTGCGTAATTGAGGCAGTGCTGTGCGATGTGTCTGCTGAGCGTAATTCAATAAACATCCTGCCGCCATAATGGCTAGCGGCAAATCATCACAGCCAAAACCCTTTAAATCCGTGGTACCAAAATGCTCACATAAGCGACGACGGGCTGCATCAAGTCCAAAATGCCATTCTGGCACAAATTTCAGTTGTTTCTCATAGCTGTTAAATGTATTGCCATGACTATCATCAATCAGCATTTCTGCTGGTTTCAGTCTGGCTAAATCAGCTAATAAATCATTTAACGATTGATGCTGACATACCTCAAATCGTCCACTGCTGATCTCAGCAACAGCCAGTCCGTAGTGATCCTTTTGCTTTGCAATCGCAACCAGTAGATTTTCCTGTTTACTGTCGAGCAAGGCTTCATCGGTTAATGTGCCGGGCGTTAACACCCTCACCACTTTACGATCTACCGGGCCTTTGCTGGTTGCCGGATCACCAATTTGCTCGCAAATAGCAACCGCTACTCCGGCTTTAAGTAAACGTGCCAGATAGCCATCTGCAGCATGGTAAGGCACACCCGCCATTGGAATCGGCGCACCATTGCTATTGCCACGAGCTGTTAGCGTAATGTCCAGCAATTCAGCAGCTTTATGCGCATCATCGAAAAACAACTCATAAAAGTCGCCCATTCGATAAAACAATAACAATTCTGGATGCTCGGCCTTGATGCGCAGATATTGCTGCATCATTGGCGTATGATTGGGTTTTTCAGTCATTTTTATAGTTTAGCGTATGCAAGATTATTCTGACGCAACACTTTATCAGCTTACCCAGCAACTGGCACAAGCGCTTCAATCAAAAGGCTTGCGATTAGTTACAGCCGAATCCTGCACTGGAGGCTGGCTGGCAAAATGTTGCACAGATTTGCCTGGCAGCTCCACCTGGTTTGAAGGCGGCATCGTCAGTTACAGCAATCAAATCAAACAACAGCATCTGGATGTCAAACTCAGCACCTTGGAGCAATTTGGCGCTGTCAGCGAACAAACGGTGATAGAAATGGCAACCGGCGCAGTCAATAATTTCGACGCAGATATTGCTGTTGCGATAAGTGGCATTGCAGGTCCGGATGGTGGTTCAGCAGAAAAGCCAGTCGGAACAGTTTGTTTTGCCTGGGCTGATAAACAAAGTGCCTTTTGTAATACATTTCTTCTGCGTGGCAATCGCGAATTCATTCGTCGCCAAGCGGTATTTATCGCACTTGACGGTTTAGTTAAAAAGTTAGCTTCCACCGAATATTACGCCTGACCTCCACTACAAAATTATTATCCTCAAAATGCTTGCTTGAAACACGAATAGACGCTGGTGAGACATGGCTATCTGTGTGATAATCCATAGTTCTTTGATATCAGCTAAAGGGCACACCAAATGGATGAAAACAAGAAGAAAGCGCTTGGCGCAGCCTTAGGTCAAATCGAAAAACAATTTGGCAAAGGTGCGGTCATGCGTTTGGGCGATGGAACTGCCCACCGTGATATCGATGCGGTATCAACGGGCTCTATTGGACTTGACGTTGCATTGGGTATTGGTGGTTTACCACGTGGTCGTGTAGTTGAAATCTACGGTCCTGAGTCATCAGGTAAAACCACGTTGACCTTGCACGTTATTGCAGAAATGCAAAAGCTGGGCGGCACTGCCGCGTTTGTTGACGCTGAACATGCCCTTGACCCGCTTTATGCTGAAAAATTAGGTGTCAACATTGACGATTTGCTGGTCTCACAACCTGATACCGGTGAGCAAGCGCTGGAAATCACCGATATGCTGGTACGTTCAGGTGCAGTGGATATCGTGGTAGTTGACTCTGTAGCTGCACTGACCCCTAAAGCCGAAATCGAAGGTGATATGGGCGACAGTCATATGGGCTTGCAAGCACGCCTTATGTCGCAAGCGCTACGTAAACTGACTGCCAATATCAAACGTTCCAACACATTGGTTATCTTTATCAATCAAATTCGCATGAAGATCGGCGTCATGTTCGGTAATCCAGAAACAACCACCGGTGGTAATGCCCTTAAATTCTATGCTTCTGTTCGTCTGGATATCCGCCGAATTGGCGCTATCAAGAAAGGCGATGAAATCCTTGGTAACGAAACCCGCGTAAAAGTGGTGAAAAACAAGGTCGCGCCACCATTCAAACAAGTTGAATTCGACATTCTTTACGGTGAAGGTATTTCCCGTGAAGGTGAGCTGATCGATCTGGGCGTCAATGAGAATATCGTTGAAAAATCCGGTGCATGGTACAGCTATGACGGCAACCGCATTGGTCAGGGTAAAGACAATGTGCGGATTTATCTGAAAGAACATCCAGAAATGGCTAAGGAAATCGAAGCTAAAATCCGTGCGGTTATGTTGCCTAAGAACATCAAGGCAAATGCTGAAACTCCAGTGGATGATGAAATCGACGCGTGAAGTCTCGCTCTGCAACTGAACAAGCAGTTGGCTATTTAGCCAGACGAGAACATAGCGCCGTCGAATTACAGCAAAAACTTCAACAAGCTGGTCATGAAACGGATAAAATTCATGCCGCTTTAGAAAAGCTACAACAAAGTGGCTTACAGAATGACGAACGTTTTGCCGAAGCGTTTATTCGTTCTCGCGTTCTTCTCCGGGGATATGGAGAGTTGCGAATCAGACAAGAAATGAAACAAAAAGGCGTGGCGGATGAGCTTATTAATTCCACCATGCAACAGGCAGAAACAGATTGGTTTGCGCTTGCTATCGAAGTACGATGCAAGCGTTTTGGCGAGCAGAGCCCCGATGATTTTAAAGACCGTGCCAAGCAGATGCGGTTTTTACAATATCGGGGCTTTACTCATGAACAAATAACGGAAAGTTTTGAACTGAACTAATGAAAACGAGCGCTGATATACGCAAATTGTTTCTGGACTTCTTCGCTGACAAAGGTCACGAGGTGGTTTCCAGCAGTCCATTAATACCGGCCAATGATCCGACATTATTATTTACGAATGCTGGAATGGTTCAGTTCAAAGAAGTGTTCCTGGGTCAGGAAACGCGAAAATACACTCGTGCAACAACAACTCAACGTTGTGTGCGTGCTGGTGGCAAACATAACGATCTGGAAAATGTTGGCTACACCGCTCGTCACCATACGTTCTTTGAAATGCTGGGTAACTTCAGTTTCGGTGATTATTTCAAACGCGAAGCGATTCAATATGCCTGGGAATTTCTGACCGAAACCTTCAACTGCCTGCCGAAAAATTATGGATCACCGTATTCGAAGAAGACGATGAAGCCGCTGATATCTGGTTAAAAGAAATCGGCGTTGATGCTACTCGCTTCTCTCGCATCGGGGCTAAAGACAACTTCTGGTCAATGGGTGATACCGGTCCATGTGGTCCCTGCTCTGAAATATTTTTTGATCACGGCCCAGATGTAGCTGGCGGTCCGCCAGGCACACCAGAAGAAGATGGTGATCGATATATCGAGATCTGGAATCTGGTGTTCATGCAGTTTAATCGCTCTGCCGACGGCACACTGACACCACTACCAAAACCATCAGTAGATACCGGCATGGGTCTGGAACGTCTGGCCGCCGTATTACAACACCAACACAATAACTACGATATCGATCTGTTCCAGAATCTGATTAAATCGATTCAGCAATTATCCGGAACTACCGATTCCAGCAATACATCACTTCGAGTTATTGCCGATCATATCCGCTCATGTGCATTTATGGTGACCGATGGTGTGCAACCTTCCAATGAAGGCCGCGGTTATGTATTGCGCCGCATTATTCGTCGTGCAATTCGCCATGGACATAAACTGGGTTTAAAAGAAGCTTTCTTCTACAAACTAGTTGCACCTTTGGTTGAGGAAATGGGCGAAGCCTTTCCGGAGCTTGCCAAAGCTCAGGCGATTGTCGAGCAAGCACTTAAAATTGAAGAAGAACGCTTTGCCGATACGTTGGATAACGGCCTAAAAATTCTGGATCACGCTATTGATGAAATGGCTGACAAAGAAATTCCTGGCGAAACCATTTTCCTGTTGTACGACACTTATGGCTTTCCAATTGATCTCACCGCTGATATCGCCCGTGAACGCGGATTAACGATTGATGTTGCTGGCTTTGAACGTCATATGGAAGCCCAACGCACTCGTGCCCGTAGCGCCAGCCAATTCAGTGGTGGTTTGTCAGAAACACTGGTGATTGATGGTGAAACTATTTTCTGTGGTTACGATCATGTGCGCCATGATGCCGTGATCACTGCCCTGCTGGTTGATGGCGAAAATGTCGACAAACTGCACGCTGGTCAGCAAGGCATTATCGTTCTGGATCACACACCTTTTTATGCTGAATCTGGTGGACAGATTGGCGATCAAGGTGAAATCAATACTGCCGGTGCCCACTTCATTGTTAAAGACACGCGTAAACAAGGTAAAGCCTTTACCCATATTGGTGAATGTAAAGATGGTACGTTTGAAGTCGGCCAATCAGTTATTGCTCATGTCGATGAATACAATCGTCAGGCAACAGCACAAAATCATTCTGCTACTCACTTGTTACATGCTGCATTACGCACGGTGCTTGGTGAACATGTTACCCAAAAAGGCTCATTGGTAGATTCACAACGCCTGCGTTTTGATTTTTCACATTTTGAACCGGTTTCTGCTGAACAATTACGTGAAATAGAACGTCTGGTTAATCAACAAATCCGTGTTAACCATACCGTTGAAACACGTTTGATGCCGATTGAAAAAGCCCGTAAAAGCGGCGCGATGGCACTTTTCGGTGAAAAATATGATGAAGAAGTTCGTGTACTTAGCATGGGCGACTTTTCGATTGAACTTTGTGGTGGAACCCACGTTGGCCGCACTGGTGATATCGGTTTACTGAAAATCACTAACGAAACGGGTATTGCGTCAGGTGTTCGCCGTATCGAAGCTGTCACTGGTGAGGCGGCATTAAATTATATTGAACAGTCTGAAAATCGCCTGAACAGCATTTCAGAAATGGTCAAAGCCAATGCGGATAATGTTGAAGAAAAAACCCAACAACTGGTGCAACGTACCCGTCAGTTGGAAAAAGAACTGGAAGCATTAAAATCAAAATTGGCTAGCAGTGCCGGTTCCGACTTGGCTGCTTCAGCGACAGAAATCGGCTCAGTAAAAGTATTGGCCGCTAATCTGGAAGGGGCAGATCTTAAAAGCCTGCGTGATACCGTTGATCAACTAAAAAATAAACTGGGTAGTGCCGCGATTGTGCTGGCTGCAGTAGAAGGTGAAAAAATCACCTTAATTGCTGGTGTATCGAAAGATATTACCGATAAAATCCGCGCTGGCGATTTGGTATCCCATGTTGCTGCACAAGTCGGTGGTAAAGGCGGCGGCCGCCCAGATATGGCACAAGGCGGTGGTACCGAACCACAAAATTTAACTGCTGCACTCGACTCCGTCACCAGTTGGGTGGCATCTAAGCTGGAAAATTAAGTCATGGCACTTATCGTACAAAAATACGGCGGCACTTCAGTCGGTTCTGTTGAACGTATTCAAGAAGTCGCTAAAAAAGTTATTCAATATCGCAATGATGGTCACGATATCGTAGTTGTCGTTTCTGCTATGAGTGGTGAAACTAATCGTTTATTGGCTTTGGCGAAGGAAATTAATCCAGATCCACGTGGCCGTGAGCTGGACGTTTTGTTGTCAACTGGCGAACAAGTAACTATCGCGCTGCTCAGCATGACATTGCAACAAATGGGTATGCCAGCACAGTCCTATACTGGATCACAAGTACGTATTCTCACCGATGATGCTCATAACAAAGCGCGCATTATGCAAATCGATGATGAAAAAATGCGTCAAGATCTTAGCGACGGCAAAGTTGTCGTGGTCGCGGGGTTTCAAGGTTGTGATGAGCAAGGCAATATCACCACCCTCGGTCGTGGCGGCTCTGATACCACTGCTGTTGCATTAGCTGCTGCGTTAAAAGCTGATGAATGCCAAATTTATACTGATGTGGATGGTGTCTATACCACCGATCCACGTGTTGTCCCGGAAGCTCGTCGACTAGATCGCATTACTTTTGAAGAAATGCTTGAAATGGCCAGCCTGGGCGCAAAAGTTTTGCAAATCCGCTCCGTCGAATTTGCTGGAAAATACAACGTGCCTTTACGCGTACTTTCATCTTTTACCGAAGGTGGCGGCACATTAATTACGTCTGAGGAACCCTCAATGGAACAAGCGCTTATTTCAGGTATTGCCTTTAATCGCGACGAGGCAAAACTAACTATTCTAGGCGTGCCTGATCAACCAGGTGTCGCACATAAGATTCTGGGTCCGATTGCCAAACAAAATATTGAAGTGGATATGATCATCCAGAACACCGGGCATGATTCCACTACCGATTTCACTTTCACCGTGCATCGCAATGATTATCAAACCGCGTTAAAACTACTTAAAGAAACATCCGTTTCATTAGCGGCTCGTGAAGTAACTGGTGATGAACATATTGCAAAAATCTCACTGGTCGGTGTAGGCATGCGTTCACATGCAGGTATCGCCAGCACCATGTTTGAAACCTTGGCAAAAGAAAATATCAACATCAGCATGATCTCCACATCAGAAATTAAGATTTCTGTGGTAGTTGATGAAAAATATCTTGAGTTGGGCGTAAGAGCTTTACACAAGGCATTCCAGCTTGAACAGGGTAACTAAACCATTGATATCAGGAAGTTTTTCCTATCGATAAGGTGTAGTTATCCTGATATACTTTTCTGCAGTAGTGACACACGGATAATTTATTGCTTGGTGCTGTCATAGAAGAAGGGAGACAAAGATCTCTCACATGGAATAAACGGAACTGGCACGAGGCCTAGCTCAAGAAAGGAGTCTTAAATCTCCTCCCCTCGGTGCCAGAATTTATACTGCAAGGGGAAAAACATGTTAATACTTACACGTCGCGTTGGAGAGTCTCTCATCATCGGTGATGATGTCGTTGTAAACGTTCTTGGTGTCAAAGGTAATCAAGTCCGAATCGGTGTTGATGCACCAAAAGATGTCACAGTTCATCGTGAAGAAATTTACGATCGTATTCAAGCAGAAAAAGATCAATCAAACGCAGGTTAATTGAGTAATTCGACTAGCCAAAATCATCACAGCTGGTATAATGGCCGGCTTGATGGAGAGCTGGCCGAGCGGCTGAAGGCGCGCCCCTGCTAAGGGCGTATAGGTTAACCCTATCGAGGGTTCGAATCCCTCGCTCTCCGCCAAATTTTTATTAATTTATCCTTGTGATAATCAGTAAAAAACAGTAAAATTTCACGCTTAAAGCGCCTGTAGCTCAGCTGGATAGAGTACCTGGCTACGAACCAGGCGGTCGCACGTTCGAATCGTGCCAGGCGCACCAAAAATTGAAATACAATCAAGCGGTTATCATTAATTTGATAACTGCTTTTTTGTTTATTCTGTATTGATTCCTTATTTAACTCTATATTTCCCAGCTTTATCTAAAATGACCAACCATTTCACAAGCATTATCACGGTGCATTTTATGTTCTGGCAATTTTGATTTAGCTAATTGTTCCTGCCAAAACTCGCAAGTTTCAATGGCCTGTCTCAAACCAGCCTGTCTCTTTTGGTTTTCAATATCTCTAATTCTGACTTGTTCACGATTAATTTTTCCTTGGGCATCCATTCTCAATTTCATTTTTCGGTTTCAGATTCTATGGATTTAGCAATTTGATAAATTTCCCAATAACTAATGGCGCGTTCGACGCCAATCGTTGCAACATTTCCAATAAATACACCAAAAGAAATCACCAATAGCCATTGAATTAAATTCGGCTTTTTATCTTGAGGTTGCCATTTTCTTTGTGCCTTAGCATCTGCGTGCATCTTAACTTCCATGTTTAATTCCTTTTTAGTTGTCAGTAATTGATAACTTTAAATGTAGTTAGTTTTTGTCCTGTCGTAATACCGGATTAATAACTTTCCGCTTTCGTGAATAACATGTTCTGTTATGTAGGATCTGCGAGCTTATTGATAGCTAGTTCGCAAGCAGAAGTTAAGATTGGCTCAAGTTAACGATCAGTCAATTTGACTTCATACATGCGTTTATCAGCTGTGTTTATTAACTCATCTGCTGATGTTGCATCTTGAGGGCATGAAGCCATTCCGATACTGGCTGTGACACAAAGTCTGTTACCCAGATAAACAAGCGGTTTTTGAATTGCATCAGCGATGGTTTCTATAACACGCTGTGCTTGGGCTGGTGAGGTTTCTGGTAACAAAACTGCAAATTCGTCGCCACCCAATCTTGCTAATGTATCTGTCTGCCGCAGGATACTAAGTAGATGATTCGCCGTATGCTTGAGGATCTCATCTCCCGCATGGTGGCCGTAGTTGTCATTAATCGCTTTAAATCCATTTAAGTCGATGAACAGAATGGTAAATTCGCGTTTGTTTCGACGATAATCCTGAATGAGTTTATTGATAAACTCAAAAAACATCAGACGATTTGCTAGTCCGGTTAAACCATCGTGATAAGCCTGCCATTCCAGTTTGCTTTCGGCCTCACGTCTGCTGGTG
This sequence comes from Methylophaga sp. SB9B, assembly GCF_004832235.1. NCBI lineage: Bacteria > Pseudomonadati > Pseudomonadota > Gammaproteobacteria > Thiotrichales > Piscirickettsiaceae > Methylophaga > Methylophaga sp. SB9B. Next base: position 115,008 of record NZ_SSXS01000003.1, on the reverse strand, counting down.
ATATCAATAATAAACGCTAATACATGTTTATCATCCAATGCAGTTAAGCGTTCCAGAAAGTAATATTCTTTGCCTTCTACCATCAATGGATATTCAAGTGTTGCCGGTTCACCAGTAAGCACCGTACTGGCCATCAAAGCTAATTTTTTCTCAACCAATTCAGGCTCTAATACTTCGCTGATATTCAATCCATTTAACTTATCTGCCGACATGAGCAAAGGAAAACTTTCTTCAACTTCGTAATCAATAATAGTACCGTCTATTCGCATTGTGAGCAGCAGATCAGGCATGGCATCAATAATGGCTTTATTGCGTTGATTGAGAACAGCCAACAGCTGTCTGGATTCGATCTGTTTGAGTAGTTGATAACCTAAAATCATCAGTAACAGCGAGAAAGCCAGCAAGATGATGATATTTCGTTTGACCATCTGGTTTTGATAACGCTGAATCAACTGGTTAGATGGGGTAAGTTTTCCGCAACTATGGAATACATTCCCCATTTGTCGAGAAACTGAAAATCACACTGCGCATTGTCATCCAATTTAATACGATAGATGCCAAGATCAGTCGATGTCTGATATTTATTGTCCTTGCATAGACTGTAAACATCACCTTTTTGCAGACCATCAGCAAGATTGGAAGACCAGATAAGTTTGCCAAACTGATCGGTTAGTACAGCTGAAATATTTTTATTATTGGTAATTTTTCCAAGCTGAGCAGTCAGAGCTTCACTTGTTAATGTGGTAACTGCCACCCCCAAGAATTCGCCTTCTGGGTTTCGAATGGGATAACTCATCGCAATATATAAAGCACTTTCCTGAATAACGGATTGTCTGGGTGAGGAAATAAAAAAATTTATTTGATTACTTTTTAAATGCTCTGCAAAGTAATCCCGTAAGGAAATTGGCGGTTGATAGCCTACTCTAGTAGAAAACGTAACCTCACCCTTACTATCAGCAATAGTGATATGCCATATGGACGGGTTTAAATTTTTTAACCTCATAGCAAATGCTGATACTTGCTCTGGGGATTCAACCGATAACGACCCGAGCTGTTTAAGATTTGCCGCCAAAAAAGAAAACTCTTTATCAATCAGCTCTGCTTGCAAAGCCGATGACATGCTGACACGCTGAGATATCTGGGAATGAATCGAGCTTTGATAGCCAGAAACTTGTTGATGGTAGAAAAAGCGCAAACTTAACGCACCGATAAACCATAAGCACACCATCACAAACACAATAAAAGTGCGATTAAAAAACCATTTTTCAACGTGTTTGCTCATATGTTCAGAGTAGCGCGATGTTAATAAAACCGCACTAAAAACACTTTAAAATTCGGATGGTTGCGCACATTTTTGATAAAACACCTGTTAAGCAATATTGAGTATTATCGGTCGAATACTGAAATACTTAATTGGCTGAATAAACTAGATTAATCGAATGTGATGAATTCAATTATTTTTTAGACAGGCAATGCTTTTACATAACACCTTCAAATTCTCTTGCAGAAGGTTTTAAAGGTTTTTTGTTTATACCATGCACCGCCTTCATTAATCGAAATGCTGCCCAATAATACGATCTGGTTGAAAGCTTAGTATTGCTATGAGAAATGGTTGCCGAATTGACATCAAACTGTTTGATACTAAACTCAGGGTATTTATCACTATTATTGGCCAACTGTTGGGATATCGGCGTTTTTGGCATTAATGTAAAGCGGTTTAGCATGATGCGTTCAATATACGGAGTATGCTTGGCAATAAACTCTGTAGTTAAGTCTACATCAGCTACCTCCTCGCCCGGGTAACCAATTATGGCTGTCATCCGAACACTTATTCCCGCTTCATGAGCATCTTGTAAAAAACGGGATAATCTATCTAGCTTTATACCTTTTGCCATTTGCTTAAGCATTCGAGCACTGCCCGATTCCAGACCACAGGTAATTCTGACTAGACCGGCTTTAGCGGCTTTTTGTAAATCAGCTTTTGATAAACCGTTGTCCATCCGTGAATCGACATGAATCGAAGCCGTCCACAGTGCATTGGGAAATTCTTTGGGGATGCGCTCGATCAATTCACGCCACAAAAATAAATCTGAATTAAGTTTCAAATCGAGAAATACAAATAATTTCGTAGCAAATTGAGCACTTTGGAAACGCATTTCATCTATAACATTTTCAATGGATCGGCTACGAAAAGTTCTGCCGGAGGCGCTGCTAACATCCGAACAAAAAGTACAAATATCCCATTCACAACCACGTCCGGTCATCAAGGGTATAACTTTATTGGGATAGGCGTGCCATGGAAAATCTGAAAAATCAGGGAAAGGGAGTTGATCCAATGCCACTAACGGCGGTGCTACGTCGACCATCTGCTGTGTCGGTTTGTATAAACCACGATACGCAGAAATATCTTTACCAGCCAGCACATCGTTAATTAACGAAATTAAATGCGGTTCTGGTTCTCCAGCATAAACCGCTGAAACACCTGGGATGTTATGCCATAACGCCGCAACTTCAGGATGGACAAAAGCACTGCCACCGATAATGACCGGAATCCCTCGCTGCTGACAGATTTCACCGATTGCATAGCTTATGTCGTAATACATGGTGTAAGCAGAAATGAGCACCACGTCCGGCGTGTTATTTAACAACTCGTCTAAATATTCCAATATGACTTTTTTATCTTCTGAGCCACCGGGATGAAATATTTGCTGAATAATTTTACGAATACGTTTGAGCGTCTTGTTTGGAGTAACTGCAGTCCAGTGTTTCAGGAAATTGAGATAAAGCTCCCTTCGCCTGGCTTGGGTCAGTCGTGGATAGCCTGCTACACCCTTAGCAAATGGTGAGAGAATATCTACATCAATCTGATTTGTTCGCAGCACGCTTGTCAGGTAACCCACTGATAACGTGGGGTAGCGTGAGAAATTGTTTAAGTCGATGACCAGCGCACGCATATCGCTTCCTTGTAGTGATGAGTGGCACAGCTTTACTACATCCTACAACGAAAATTTAATTTTGCTATATAAAAATCAGGCTAATTAACAGTGCAAACTTCACATTTTTAATTAGCCTTGTTTGAATCGCTTTAGATCAGTAGTAGTTGACTGTTACAACAAAGATTCAATCGCATCAGTGAGCTTTTTGTCACTCGGTTCAACTTTGCTTGGAAAAGCGGCGACAACTTTGCCGTCTTTGTTGATCAGATATTTACTGAAATTCCATCCGGGCTGTTCACTCTGGCGGTTAATTTCCTGAAACACCGGGTTCGCTTTCTGACCTGTCACGAAACTCGGTGCGATCATGGTGAATGTGACACCAAAATTCTCGCGGCAAACACGTTCCGTTTCGGCTTCGTCTTTGGCTTCCTGATTAAAGTCATTGCTGGCAAAGCCAACTACCATCAAGCCGCTTTGCTGATATTTCTGATGTAAGGCTTCCAGACCTTCAAACTGACGGGTATAACCACAATGACTGGCCGTGTTAACGACCAATATTGGTTTACCGTCGGCGACTTCACAGAGGTTTACTGTTTCATTGGAATGTAGTTTGGGTAATTCATAATTCAAAAAATCAGGACAAGATGATTCTGCCTGCACGGAAAAAGACAACATTAAGCTCGAAATGAATAGCAGTAGCAGACGCATAATCAATATCCTTTAAAGTATTAAGCAACAGAAGCTATCTAAAGCTTCGAAACCTAATCAAGCAGACCAGATAAAACAACAAAAGTTGAGTAAGTATTATTTAGTGCTTGGATAAATGTATTAAATCGCAGTGGCCAGATATTTATCATCCAGCCGCGGTACGGCATCCAGCAGATTTCGGGTATGTGCATTCTGAGGCGATTTCATGATTTGCTGCGTATTACCTGATTCAACTAATTGCGCTTTGTGCATCACTACCATCCGATCCGCCAGATAATCCACCACACCCATGTTGTGCGTGATAAACAACATGCCAATGCCCTCTTCATCCACCAGCTGTCTTAATAACTTTAAGATACCGGCTTGTACTGAGACATCCAGCGCTGAGGTGATTTCATCACATAGAATAAACCGCGGTTCCAAAACTAAAGCTCTGGCAATCGCTAGACGTTGACGTTGGCCGCCGGAGAATTCATGGGGATAACGCCATAAGCTATCGGTTGGCATTTCAACTCGATCTAAAAACCGGGCTGCAATTTGAATGCGTTCAGCATCAGTTTGACCGATACCATGCACTCGCATCGGTTCTATTAATGTCGTGTGAATCGGTAGGCGTGGATTCAAGCTAGAACCCGGATCCTGAAACACTACCTGCATGCGACGTCGAAGTGGGCGCATGGCCTTGGCAGATATCTGAGTAATATCCTGTCCTTCAAGAATAATGCTGCCTGCAGTGACATCCTGAAGTCTTAATAAGGCTCGTCCTAATGTGGTTTTGCCACAACCCGACTCGCCCACCAAGGCGACAATTTCACCAGCATTAACCTGTAATGAAACGTTATCTACCGCTCGAAATTGATCAACGACACGACGCATCAATCCACGACGGACCGGAAAATATACTGACACATCTTTCACTTCCAACAACACCTTATCGGATTTTGCTGGTCGAGCCGGTCTGGGTAGACGCTCAGGTAATGCGGCAATCAAACTTTGTGTATATTCATGTTGTGGATTACGCAGCACTTCAGCAGTGGTGCCACTCTCAACTAAAATGCCCTTACGCATGACACCAACCACATCAGCAATCTGAGCCACTACGCCAAAATCATGGGTAATGAATAACATGCCCATTCCACGCTTGGTTTGCAGTTCACGCATCAACTTAAGTATTTCTGCCTGTACTGTCACATCAAGCGCGGTGGTTGGTTCATCAGCAATTAACAATGCTGGTTCGCAAATCAACGCCATCGCAATCATGACACGTTGGCGCTGTCCGCCAGATAAACGATGAGGAAACTCACGTATTCGGCTGGCAGGTTCAGGAATACGTACTTCTTCAAGCGCAGCTAAAACTCTTTGTTTACGGGCTTCTTCACTGAGTTCTGGCTGATGAATCTGTAACACTTCATCCAGTTGTTCACCAATCGTTTGCACCGGATTAAGTGAAGTCATCGGCTCCTGAAAAATCATTGCAATACGACTACCACGTACTTTTCGTAGCGTTTCAGTATCGGCATTAAGCAGCTCGACATCCGCCAGTTCTCCTTGCGGATCCGATAAACGAATCTTACCCGCCGGATGACGGAAATGATCTTGAGGTAACAGTCCCATAATAGATAAAGCTGTTACGGATTTGCCACTGCCAGATTCACCCACTAAACAATAGGTTTGTCCAGATTCCACCGCTAGACTGATGTTGTTCACTGCACGCAGCCAGGTTTCCCCTTCGCCCAGTTCTGTGACCAGATTTTCAACTTCCAGTAACTTCATGATTGCATACCTCGACTAGTATGCGGATCAACGGCATCGCGTAACGATTCGCCTAACAGGTTATAAGCAAATACCGTCATGAAAATCGCCCCGCCGGGAAACACGGCCAGCCACCAATTAAATGTAGACGATTGCACTGCCTGATTGAGTAATTGTCCCCAAGAAGGATCGTCAACTAATCCCAGACCAAGAAAACTTAATGTTGCTTCAGCTAAAATCGCTGATGCGACGCCAAAACTGGTCGCAACTAATAGTGGTGCAAGGCCGTTGGGTAACATGTGTCGGAATAAGATTGATCGTAACGGCAAACCACTGGCAACGGCGGCCTGCACAAAATCCTGCTGTCGAAGTTTAAGAAACTCTGCTCGGACATAACGGGCATAGCCGGACCAGGCTGTTATGCCGATAATCACCATCATCATGTAAATCGAACGACCAAAAAAAGCGACAAATGATAACAACAGAAATAGAGTCGGTATCGCTTCAAAAATTTCCACCAAGCGCATACCGATAATATCGACGATGCCGGAAAAATAGCCCATCAGGCCACCGATAATAGTGCCAATGACTAAGGCGATTCCAGTCGCAATAAAGCCGATACCCAACGCAATTCGTGATGCATGAATCATCCGCGAAGCGACATCAGCCCCATTTTCATCGGTACCCATCAAATGGATCCGGTTCTGTGCGGATAACGGTGATTCAATTCCAGTATCGGCATAATCACGCAGATAATCTTTTGCCGAATAGGGGATCGGGGCGCGAATGATTTTTTCTACTTTGCCTTCCGCTTCCAGCTCACGATAATGCTCATAAACAACCAGAATAGGTGGTGAAACTGTTGCATACGCAATAACTGAAACCACCGCGATACTTGCCAGCCATAATAAAATCTTTTTCCACGCCACTAACGGCAACACTGAAATAACTAAGGTGATAAAAAACCCGCTCAACCAGATCCAGTCCAGTGCTTGCATATGTTTGAGTAATGGGCTGCTGGCCTGTCCATCAATCACCAGATAAATCGGATGACTACTCGCCAGAAACGGCGAAAAAGTTGCAATCATCACCAGTAAGCCAATCCATGCCAAACCAATCTTGGCGCTGGTTCGTTTTAGTAATGACGAAACAACCTGTTGTGCCCAGGATTTGGATGGTTGCTTGACTGGAATTTCAACGACTTGTTCAGTCATAACTGACCCTCGGATCGACAATCGCATAAGCAATATCAGCCAGTAAATAGCCAACTAATGTCAGCAGGCCGGAAATTAATGTCACAGATAAAACCAGCTCCCGATCACGGGTTTGTACTGCTTCAACAGCAAGTTTTCCCATGCCATCAATACTGAAGATGCTTTCCACAATCACCGAACCCGCCAATAAGCTCGGCAGTAAGGTTGCTGAAACAGTTATTAATGGTAAAAGCGAATTACGAAACACATGGCGCCATAAAACGGTTTCTTCATCAACGCCTTTCGCCCGGGCAGTTCGTGCATAATCGGCTGCCAGATTTTCCAGCAGCGAAGATCGCGTCAGCTTGGCTAAAAATGCCAATCCACCATAGGAAAGCGCGATAACCGGCAACACAAGATGCCACATCCGATCTAGTAAATAACCACTCTGTATAACTTGAGCCCCCAGCAAGTTTGATAACGCTAAACCAAAGCCAACTGCGAATCCGCCGGTAATGACAATTCGCAGTGCAATATTGCCCAGACCCGCGAAGAGTCTCACTAACATAGCCATTGAAGGAATCAGCAATATATGCAGCAAACCGAACAGATCACCGTTCAAATTAAAGGCCATCGCATAGCCCAACACAGCGCCGATAATAAGCCCGGCAAACTGTCGTATCTTCAATGAAAAGGTCACCACAGCGCTGATAAGTGCGACAGTGAGCAAAGCGACACATATAAAGGTAATAAACACATCACTCATGCTTGCCATCAGCGGCAGGAATGTCTGATCCGCAGTTTCTCTTCGCATCAAGCCACCGGTAGGGAACCAACGCCAATATTGTTCCGAGGCAAAAAAGCCTATAAACAAAACACCGGCCAACATACTCGGCACAGACCACAGGCCAAGCAGGAAAATATTTGAGGTTACGTCAAATCTACCGCCACGTTGCCGAGCGGCTTGCACACCAATGCCAATAGCCAGTGCATAAATCAGCGGTATTGAAATCAGATTGAGTAACAGCGTGATTGGTAAGCGTTCTGCAATCATATCGGTGACCGGTCGACCATAACGGAAACTGGTCCCTAAATCGGTGCCTTTCCAAAGCGAAAACTCGCCAAATGTGCCATCTGGCAGCCGTTTAAAACCGATCGGTGAAATATTATTCAACCAGCGAACATATTGCACCGGAGCCGGTTTATCCAACCCATATAGTTTGTTGTAATAATCTTCCAGCGCCTGACGGCTTTGTGGTTCCAGCTCCATGCCATCGACCAGAGATTGAGCACTGATTCCACCAGGAGCTGCTGCCATTACTGTGAATACCACAATGGTGATCCCGAGCAGCGTCGGGATCATCAAAAAGATGCGTCGTAATAGATAATTCAGCATAACTGTCTAACGTCTGTTCTGCAGTTCAGCCGGCACATATATCTCCACCGGTACACTCATCAGATTCAGGCCTAGACTGGTTTTTTCCAGATTATGAATTCGGCGATCAATAAACGCCATGGTATTGCGACGGAACAGGAAGGTATAGGGTTGATCTTCTACCAGAATTTTCTCTGCCTGATGCCACAACTCCATTCGTTTGTCTTCATCTACCTCTGATCTGGCAGCGTCGATAATTGCATCAAGTTCAGGGTTTCGATAATTGATAAAATTATCACCGCCTTCTACGGTTTGGCTGGAATGGAACATTTGATAAATATCGATCTCAATGCCCGAGGTCCAGGCCAAGGTGATCGCATCAAAGTTTTTCTGCTGGATGTTTTCCACCATCACCGACCATTCAGTAGGATTCGGTTTCATGATAATGCCGGAACGGGCATATAAATCTCTCAGGAACAGCACCATACGTCGCGTGTCATCGCTGTCCTGAAAGTAGGTCAGAGAAAACTCAAATCTATCACCATCAGGTGTCTCTAAAATGCCATCGTTATTACTGTCTTGAAATCCCGCTTCCAGCAATAACTCCCGGGCTTTGTCGATGTTATAGGCAATTGCTTCATTGGCTTCATCATGCTGGGCAGACCCGGGCATAAAGGGGCTGGCAGCAGGTTGTCCATAGCCGAGGAAAATTTCTTCCAATACCCTATCCACATTCGTCAACATGGACATGGCCATTCGTACCCGTTTATCGGCAAAAATAGTTTTCTCGCCACCGCGTTCCTGATTCCAGGCAATAAAGCTATAGCCAGCCGTTGGACTCATATACTCAAAATTCTGGCTACGTTCGGTGATATCTTTATCATCAAGCAGATTCTGATACTCACGCGGACGGGCGCTGTAAACATCAATATCGCCGTTACGGAAGGTAGTCAGTCGAGCACTATCATTTTCAATAATGCGCCAGACAATCCGATCAAAAGACGCACTAACCGGTCCCCAATAGCGAGGATTACGCACTAATTCCACTACACCCGTATCAGGTGTCCAACCCTCCGGGTTACTCAAACGAAACGGTCCAGACCCCATCAACAAACCACGACTTTCGTTAAATGTTTTTGGATCATCAAGAAACCGACCATAGAAATGTTCAGGCAAAATATCTAGGCTGCCAGCCAGTTGCAGACTGTTGAAATAGGGTTCGTTGAAAACAAACTCAACATGGTAATCATCCAGCGCCGTTACCCGTTCCATTCTGGATAAATAGGCACGGCTGCGTGGTGCGGCAATGGCTTCATTCATGATGAAGTTAAAGGTGAATTCCACGTCTTTAGCGGTTAAAGGTTCACCATCAGAAAAGGTAATATCACGGCGTAAGGTGAAAGTAATCGTCAGACCATCCGATGAGGTGGTCCAGTCTTCTGCAAGCAGACCGTTCCATTCCAGCGTGTCAGGATCACGTGACAGTAAAGATTCGAGCACATATTGCTGAACCTCACTTGAATAGGCATCAGCAGAAACCAGCGGAGTTAACGTTCTGATGTTGCTGGCAAATGCCATCATCAACCAGTCACCCTGAGCATAATCTTCTTTATCTGCAGCTAAACGTGCTCGTTCAAACGCGTCAGTGCCTTTCACATTGTTGAGACTACTTGGTTGGTTATTTGCGTTACTGCTAAAGTCAGTTGTACGAATGGTTTGCTCAAGATTACGCAATAACCCTCGAGTTGCACGAATATCTTTTGCCTGTTCCTCCATGACGCGTGTCATTTCATTCATTTTGGTCCATTGTCTGTCTATCTGGATCATCAATAAAAGAAACATCACCACAAACAAACTTAATCCTAGCCAGAACCAGAGCTTACTGATACCCACGTTTCCATTTTTCATGCGTTATTTGCCTATATCTCTGTAGATGTGCGTTATTTTTGTTTATTGTTTTGCTCAGACTGACAGCTTATGTAATTGCTGTCAGTAGATTTCTACTCAAATTTAGCTTCACGACATGACAGTTGCAAATGTAGGTTGGTTCTTTATCGCCGCTAAAATTCTATGTAAATGAATCAGCCTTTCATGTTGCGAAGCACATAGTGAATTTCTGCCAAGTTTCTCTCTACGCTTTGTGTGCCCGCCTCTATTGCTTCAGCTGCACGGAAAAACTCCAATAAACCTATCTGTGATAAACGTGGCTGCAATACGACATCTGGCGGATCTCCGGCCATACGGCTGCGGGTAATTCTATCCTGAGTTATATTGACCGATGCAGCGATTGCCGCAAACATATCGGGCACATCTTCTTTAACTGTTTTATCTTCAGCAAAAAAATTCCCAGCGTAGTTAGTAATAAATTCACTGATGCGATTGCCAAGCAAGCTGGAGCTTTGATCGTTTTTAGCTATGGGAGGATTCTGATGTAAGTGTTTGCCTAAAATATCGCCATTTAAATTGACCGCAATCACAATATCCGCACCTAATGCACGACAGACTGAAACTGGTACCGGATTGACCAGCCCGCCATCAATTAACCAGCGATTATGATGTTTTATCGCCGGAAACAGCCCTGGCAGAGAGATAGATGACCAGACAGCTTCCAGCAATTTTCCTTCAGTATTCCAAACCTCCTGACCTGAATGAAGATCTGTTGCCACACTGGCATAACGCTGAGCTAACGATTCAATTAATAATGTTTCTTCTGCAACATACAGATTTAAAAACTCATGCAGTTTATCTTTGTTGACCACACCATTGAATGGAAAACCAATTTTAAAAAAACGTGCCGTTTCAAGTTTGGTCAGTTTAAGTAAGCGCTGCTGCAATTCCGGTAATTTATGACTGACATGAGCTGCGCCAACTAAGGCACCGATCGATGTCCCTACCACCACATCGGGCTTAATTCCAGCGTTTACCAGTGAATTTATCACGCCTATATGTGCCCAGCCACGCGCAGCACCACTACCCAAAGCCAAACCAATTTTTAGGGAATCTTTCATTTATTTTCTATATCCGTAAAGTTAATATCAACGTTAACTTAATGAAAGAATTAAAGTTATAAACAAATTAGCCGATATGTTTTGTGAGCTCGTGTAAAGCTAGGTCGACACAATGGATATATCACGAATTTATCATAACAATTTTTTGATCACATACAGCACTCAACCAGTCAATCCTGGACAACCGACTGCGGATAAAACCCAGCCGTCTATTCAGGAAGAACGGCGGCAACGTCGTGAACGTCGTAAACGTAAACAAAAAACGTTGATTGAAAGACGGGTTTCTTCAGAACGTCGTGGCCCCGCATTTGATGCGAAAGCCTGACTTCATAATTTTTTCAGCAGCTTTCGATCAAACAGTCCCCACCTTCCGGTTTTAACTGCTCCACGCCGAATACCGTTTACCGGGGCAATATAAAATAAATCACCGTTCTGCCCCAATAACTGCTGTCTGACACCACTCGCCTTAGCAATTTTGGCATTCGCTTTCATATGCATCAATTCACCATGAACCGGGATAGCGCATTGTGGTTGTACCCATTGATACATGGTTTTCAACTCTTCACTGGCGGGATGTCCCGAGGCGTGTATCGGTAAAGCACTATTATCAATATCAATCACATCGACTTGCATGGCTTTAAGCCGTTCAATCAATGTGGCTATTGCTAATTCATTACCGGGAATCACTTTAGAACTGAAAATAACGGTATCACCAGGTGACAATTGCAAATCGCGGAAACTGTTCTGGCTCAGGCGATTTAATGCCGTACGAGGCTCGCCCTGGCTACCAGTTGCTACCAATAGAACAGTGTGTGCTGGCAGGTAACCCAAGTGTGCTGAATCTACAGAGGTTTTCACACTGGTCCACAAACCTACATTTTTGGCTGCCGATACCGTATTGATTAACGATCGACCGAGTAAACCCAAGTGTCGCCCGGTTTCTTCAGCAATTCTCGCCAAGGTATGCAAACGGGCGATGTTACTGCCAAAACAGGCGACCACCACTCTGCCCTTGGCATGTTCAACATGAAATTTCAGGCCTTTGTATAGATTGGCTTCTGATTCTGACCAGCCCTGAACATTGGCATTGGTGGAATCACAAACCATCGCATCAACCTGATATTCAGCCAGCTTTTGAAACGCGCTGGCATCGTAGGTCTTACCAACCACAGGGGCTTTATCAAGCTTCCAGTCTGCGGTATGAAATACCTTAGCAACCGGCGTGCTGATTAATAATGCATAAGGTTCTGGAATAGAATGTGTCAGGCGTAGCCATTCAACATGAAATACGCCGATCTGTCGTTTGGCATCCGCCTCGACGATGATTACCGGTACTTTGTCAGCAATACCCTGCTCGACCAATTTACGGCGTAGCATTTCGGCGGTAAATGCGGTGGTATACACCGGACAGCGGAAATATTCCCAAAGATAGGGCACGGCGCCGATATGATCTTCGTGAGCGTGAGTAATAATAAGACCATCTAACTGTTGACGACGGTCAATCAGAAATTGCGGATCGGCCATCTGAATCGGTGGGTTTTGGCTATTAATCGGTTCACCAAACTCATCGACTTCCGCTTGAAAAGTAACTCCACAATCAACGATTAACCAGCGCCCGTTATGTCCATATACATTCAGGTTCATACCGATTTCACCGCAGCCTCCCAGCGGTAGGAACCAAAAATCATCTTTTCCAGGTGTCATCCAGACCTCTTAATTCAGGCTCCAGTATAGGAGTCAGTGTTCATTATTTTTCGGAGCAAAACGTGTTGTAATGTGACTGGTAATACTTTTCGCCAGTTCATCTTCACTGAAAAAAACTTTACCAATACCATCTTTAGTCAGCAATTGTGCTTCGGCTGCGTTGTAGGTTCGCAATACAATTTCGATACCCGGATTTAATTTGCGCGCGGTATCGGCCATTTGTCTTACATCAACTGGATCAGGTGTCGCGATAACCAGCATGGCAGCATTGGCAATATGTGCCTGAATTAATACTGCAGGTTCGGCTGCATTACCGGCAACCGCGGCTATACCTTGTTTACGTAATGCTTTGACCTGTTCGCGGTTTTGTTCTGCAACAACAAATGGAATATCCCGAGCCTTCAGTGCTTCTGCTACCCGACTGCCAACCCGACCAAATCCGACCAGTACCACTTGTCCTTTAAGAAATTTACTCTCCGTAGACATCGGCAATTCCGCAAATGGCTCCTGTCGACGTTCGAGCCTGCGGGCCAGAAATGAACGCATCAATATCCATTTACGCAGTGGATTCACCACCGAGAATAACAATGGATTCAATGCTATCGAAATAATAGCCCCGGCCAAAACCAGGTTCATTCCCTCTTGAGGTAATAACCCAAGAGTCAGTCCTAAACCGGCAAGAATAAAAGAGAACTCACCAATTTGTGCCAGACTGGCTGCCACCGTTAATGCTGTATTTAGCGGATAACGAAACGCCAGGGTTATCGCCATTGCTGCCATGGATTTACCGATGATGATAATGCCGACTACCGCCAAAACATGCAGTGGTTCATCAATCAGAATCGTCGGGTCAAACAACATACCGACAGCCACAAAAAACAAAACCGAGAATGCATCACGTAATGGTAATGACTCCTGCGCTGCCCGATGACTGAATTCCGACTCACGCATCATCATGCCAGCAAAAAAAGCGCCTAAGGCAAACGACACGCTGAATAGTAAAGCCGCACCGTAAGCGATGCTGATGGCGGCGGTGATAGTTGCCAAAGTAAATAATTCACGAGAGCCGGTTCCTGCTACCTGCCAAAGGATCCATGGAAAAAGTCGACGACCGACAATTAACATCACCGCGACAAATGCTGTGACCTGTAACAGTATTTGACTGATCGTTTGCCACAGTGGCGCATCTGAAACGCCTGTTTCGCTGGAGCCTAAAATCCCTGCCAATGCCGGAAGTAATACCAACATTAAAACTGTGGCTAAGTCTTCGACAATCAGCCAACCAACCGCAATACGCCCGTTTATTGTTTCCAGTAAGCCTTGGGACTCCAGAGCTTTTAACAACACCACCGTACTGGCACAGGATAATGACAGCCCCAGCACCAATCCCTCACCAAAGGTCCATCCCCAACTCATGGCAAGCATGGTGCCAAGTAAAGTGGCAATAGACATTTGCACAATGGCACCCGGAAGTGCAATACGCTTAACGGCCATCAAGTCCTTGAGCGAGAAATGCAAACCCACGCCGAACATCAACAACATCACACCAATTTCTGATAATTGAATGGCGATATCGACATCAGCATGAAAACCGGGGGTGCTGGGACCGATAATAATACCGGCCAGCAAATACCCCACCAAAGCCGGGATATTAATTTTTTCAGCAATAAAGCCCAACACCAGTGCCAGAGCAAAGCCGGCAGCAATTGTGCTGATAAGGGGGACGTGGTGCTCCATAAGTCTCAGCCTTTTTCCATAAATACACTGGTTAAACTCTGTACACCCACAGCGGTTTACAGGCCATCCTTTTACAGTGTTTTACCGCTCAAATTCTTAAAACACAAGCTGTTTTCAATATGGCTTTTGCCCTGTTAATCTAGGTCAAATAAGGCCTTATGCGTAAAGGAAATATGTGAGTTAAATCAACAATGCTATACTACGCGGCTGTTTACAGTTGAATACGCTCCAAGCTTTTAACGACCTAAATCAATTAGAGGCAAACTGATGGAAGACACCACCCTTATGTCAGAAGGATTCACGCTCATGCTGACCGGCATGGGTTTTGTATTTGTATTTCTGACCGTATTAGTGCTTGTGACCACACTGATGTCGTGGATAATTACCCGCTATGAGAAGAGTGTCGGCGCCCTTCCCGCTGATGGCATACCTGCTCCAACAGCGGTTCTCGGACAACCAGCATCAAACACCAAAAATTCATCTCAGCCCTCCCAAGATCACGCACTCCTTACGGTTTTATCAAGCGCCGTACATAAATACCGAAATAAAAAAAACAAGTGACGCCAAGTCACCATACAACTAAGTTTAATCACAAGGCCAGAATATGACCGAAGCAAAAAAAACTCTTGGCATCACCGATGTTGTTCTCCGTGATGCCCATCAATCATTATTTGCGACTCGACTGCGTTTAGATGACATGCTGCCGATTGCCGACAAACTCGATCAAGTCGGCTTCTGGTCAGTGGAAAGCTGGGGCGGCGCAACTTTTGACGCCTGTATTCGTTATCTTGGTGAAGATCCCTGGCACCGTATTCGCAGCTTGAAAGCGGCTATGCCGAATACACCACAACAAATGCTGTTGCGTGGCCAGAATTTGCTCGGTTATCGTCATTATGCTGATGATGTTGTACGTAAATTTGTGGAAAGAGCCTGTATTAACGGCGTTGATGTATTTCGCGTCTTTGATGCGATGAATGATCCTCGCAACCTTGAAGTGGCTATTAAAGCCGTTCTAGAAAATGATAAACATGCTCAGGGCACCATGGCCTATACCATCAGCCCGGTACATGATTTACAGATGTGGCTAGACATGGCAAAACGCATCGAAGATATGGGCGCACATTCTTTATGTATTAAAGATATGGCTGGTTTGCTTAAGCCTTACAAAGCTTATGAACTTGTTAAAAGTCTTAAGCAAACCATTGATATCCCAATACATATGCAATCTCATGCTACGACTGGCTTGTCGACAGCAACCATTATGAAATGCGTTGAGGCCGGTATAGATAATGTAGATACCGCAATCTCTTCCATGTCGATGACCTATGGCCATTCTGCGACTGAATCGGTGGTTTCCATCTTTGAAGATACTGATCGCGACACCGGTTTAAATATCGAATTACTCGAAGAAATTGCCGCTTATTTTCGCGAAATTCGGAAAAAATATGCCAAGTTTGAGGGCAGCTTACGTGGAGTTGATTCACGAATCCTTGTGGCACAGGTTCCAGGCGGTATGCTGACCAATATGGAAAGCCAGTTGCGTGAACAAAATGCACTGGATCGTATGGATGAAGTTTTACATGAGATTCCGCGAGTGCGCGAAGATCTCGGCTTTATCCCATTGGTTACCCCTACTTCGCAAATTGTCGGCACCCAAGCGGTTATTAATGTTTTGACTGGCGAGCGCTATAAATCCATTACTGAAGAAACCCAAGGTATATTACGTGGAGAGTATGGTTCAGCGCCTGCTCCCTTCAATACTGAGCTGCAAAAACGCGTTTTGAATGGTGCTGAGGTGATTACTTGCCGACCAGCGGATCTGCTTGAAGATGAAATGGATAAACTTACCGCTGAGTTGGTTTCACTGGCAGACCAGGACAACTTCAAACTGGAAGAAGGTGAAAGACAGATTGATGATGTATTGACCTTTGCCTTGTTTAACCAGACAGCAATTAAATTCCTCAAAAATCGTGGTAATCCGGATGCTTTTGAGCCATTACCCACGGCTGAAGCAACTCATTCATCAACTGCTCCTGCTAAACAAGCTGGCGCACCAGAAACTTACACTATTACCGTCAATGGCCAACAATATGTGGTTGAGGTCAATGAAGGCGGTGATATCAGTCAGATTGACAGTTCACAAGCACCTCAAGCAGTTCAAACGGCTCCCCAACAGCCAGTCAGCGAAGGTGCCGTCGTCAAGGCGCCTTTATCCGGAAATATCTGGAAAATCATGGTAGCTCAAGGACAAGCCGTTAATGAAGGTGATGTGATACTCATCCTTGAAGCGATGAA
Organism: Methylophaga sp. SB9B; assembly: GCF_004832235.1. NCBI lineage: Bacteria > Pseudomonadati > Pseudomonadota > Gammaproteobacteria > Thiotrichales > Piscirickettsiaceae > Methylophaga > Methylophaga sp. SB9B. The sequence goes on along the minus strand of NZ_SSXS01000003.1, from coordinate 98,300 downwards.
AATGGAAACACAGATCGTGGCAGAACATGCCGGTACTGTGACTGCTATCAATGTAAAACCCGGTGATACCGTCAAAGTTGGCGACGCACTGGTTTCAATCGCTTAAGGGCTAGTCGAATGGATAAGTTATTACATCTATGGGAAGCCACTGGTTTCTATCAAATGCAGCTCGGTCAGGCTGTGATGATTCTGATCGGTATGTTGTTGTTATATCTGGCTATCAAGAAAAACTTTGAGCCATTATTGCTGGTACCCATTGGATTTGGTGGTGTATTGGCCAATATTCCAGGAGCAGGCTTAGCCGAAGCCGGTGGTATTTTGGATTTGTTTTATACCATCGGTATTGCGAGTGGGGCTTTCCCACTGATTATATTTATGGGTGTGGGTGCAATGACCGATTTCGGTCCGTTGTTGGCGAATCCCAAAACCTTATTTCTGGGCGCAGCAGCACAGTTCGGTATTTTTGCCACGCTGATGGGGGCAGTTTTACTTTCTACTTTCGGAATTTTTGATTTCACTCTGGCAGATGCCGCGGCAATCGGCATTATTGGTGGTGCTGATGGTCCGACGTCGATATATGTTGCCAGTAAACTGGCACCGGAGTTATTGGGTGCAATTGCTGTGGCATCGTATTCTTATATGGCCTTGGTTCCATTGATCCAACCCCCTATCATGCGTGCGCTGACTAACGAAAAAGAACGCAAAATCCGTATGCATCAGCAAAGACATGTGTCACAACGTGAAAAAATTGTCTTCCCGTTGGTATTGTTGATTCTTGTTGCGCTTTTCCTGCCGGATGCTGCTCCATTACTGGGTATGTTCTGTTTTGGTAATTTGATGAAAGAATGTGCGGTGGTGGATCGTCTAAGCAACACTACGCAGAACTCATTAATCAATACCGTGACCATCTTCCTAGGCTTGGCTGTTGGTTCACGTTTAAGTGCTGATAGCTTTTTGAATCATATGACTCTGGGTATTTTAGTGCTTGGTATGGTCGCATTTTCTATCGGTACCGCATCCGGTGTCATCATGGCGAAGATTCTGAATAAAGTAACCAAAGAGCCTATTAATCCATTGATTGGTTCTGCAGGTGTATCAGCTGTGCCTATGGCGGCACGAGTTTCAAATAAACTGGGACTTGAAGCTGATAAACATAACTTCCTGTTGATGCATGCCATGGGTCCGAATGTGGCCGGGGTTATCGGTTCAGCAGTGGCTGCGGGTATTTTGATCAATTACGTCGCAAGCTAATCTTTTTGCTCCCTGAAACAGCCTGTTTCAGGGAGCAATTTGTTTACCCTTCACTATTCTGACGCCCGCGATTTGATTACCAAAGCCTCTTATTTCACAGCCATAGCCGCTAAATGATGCTTGTGATTCAACCAGTCCCAACCATTTCTCACCCGGAGCTTGAGCACCACTCATTCTGCTAAAGGTAAGTCCTCTGCTCTGCAGTTCAATGACAATATCGTTATACGTCATTCCCGGTTTGATTTGCTGACAAGCAGTTTTAATCTTTTCGGTTTCCCACACGTAATAGAGCGGGTATAACATCACCAGCACAATTGAAAACTGTAGCAACTTTACTAAGATCAGCTGATATTTCATGGCTAAGTTTCCTTTCATCAAGCCATATTGAGTTTGCTGATTGTAGTGGGTATGACTTTACTAAAACGTGATGTACAGATTGTTTTCCCATAAATAACAGGATCATTAAATGACAAACGAAATCACCACCGTGCATATCACTAAAAGCCCGGTCGAATTGTTCAAAATTCTCAAATTTGAAGGCATCGCCGACAGCGGCGCTGAAGCGAAAAATATCATTGCTGAAGGCCATGTTAAGGTCAACGGTGTGGTGGAAACACGTAAACGTAAACAGATGGTAGCTGGCGATATTTTTCAGATCGGTGACGATAGCTGGCAATTAGTAGATTGACATTCAAATAAATTAATATATGATTTTTCATATATATGAATTTCCAAATATAACAGCATTATGGATTTACTGAGTTTTCACAAATGTCTGGCCGACGAAACGCGTTTGCGTTTAGTCCTGCTAATAGTCGATCAAGACGAATTATGTGTCTGTGAATTGATTTCAGCCCTGCAAATCAGTCAGCCAAAAATATCACGTCACCTGGCGTTACTCAGACAAAGTGGTCTTTTGCTGGATCGACGCCAAGGTCAATGGGTGTATTACCGTCTAAACCTGATCTGCCCGCTTGGGCGACACAATCCATTGATGCTGCTTATCAAAGCAAACCGAACTTTTTTAGAGATGATTTAGTGAAGTTACAGCGCTTAGGTAATTGCTGCTAAAAATTTTAGCCTGAAATATATGGATAAACATATGTTATGACAACCACTCCTCTCAAACTGTTGTTCCTTTGCACCCATAATGCCTGTCGCAGCATCCTGGCTGAAGCCATTTGTCGACAGTTAGCTGGTGATAAATTTATCGTTGCCAGCGCGGGTAGCCAGCCAGCCGGAAAAGTGTTTCCCCAAACCTTAAACAAACTAACTGAACACGGTTACAACATTGATGGATTGTCCAGTAAATCCTGGGAAGCTTTGAGTGACTATCATCCTGATATCGTGATCACCGTCTGCGATCAGGCCGCCGGTGAGAGCTGCCCTATCTGGTTCGGCAAAGCCGTCAAAGGCCATTGGGGATTGCCTGATGCTTCCAAAATCAATGACTCAAACGAACGGGATCAATGTTTTGATGGTTTGATTCAACTGCTTGAAACACGCTTTACTGCTTTGTTGGAATTACCGTTGGCAGAGCTTTCTGCAACGGAAATCAGCACTGAATTAAAACGAATTGGAGCCAATAACTGATGGGTATTTTTGAACGTTATTTATCGGTATGGGTCGGGCTGAGCATTCTGGCAGGATTATTTTTAGGTAATCTGTTTCCGTCCATATTCGATCTAATCGCCAGCCTGGAATACGCTCATGTAAATCTGCTGATTGCGATATTTATCTGGTTGATGATTTATCCAATGATGGTACAGGTGGATTTCACCGCCATTAAAGATGTTGGCAAAAGGCCGCAGGGAATTTGGCTGACTTTGGTCATCAACTGGCTGATCAAACCTTTCACTATGGCTGCTTTAGGTTGGTTGTTTTTTAAAGTGTTTTTCGCCGGTTGGGTCGATCCGCAATCAGCTGATGAATATATTGCCGGCATGATTTTACTGGGCGTTGCACCCTGTACGGCGATGGTATTTATCTGGAGCCAACTGGTTAAAGGCGATGCCAATTACACTCTGGTGCAAGTCTCACTCAACGATATCATCATGATTTTCGCTTTTGCGCCGATTGCCGCATTTTTACTTGGCATCACTGACTTAACTGTGCCCTGGGAAACCTTGCTGATCTCAGTCGTGTTATATGTTTTATTACCTCTTATTGCAGGCTTTTTTACCCGGCAACACATCATTAAAAGCAAAGGCTTACCCGCTCTCAACAGCTTTTTAAGCCATATCAAACCCTGGTCAATCATGGGTTTATTGGCCACTGTGATTTTGCTGTTTGGTTTTCAGGCTGAACCATTTTGCAACAACCTTTTATTATTGTGCTGATTGCTATTCCCTTGTTGATTCAAACTTACGGGATTTTTGCTTTGGGATACTTTGCAGCCATCAAAATGCGTCTGCAACACGATGTCGCTGCTCCTGCCTGTTTAATTGGCACCTCAAACTTTTTCGAAATGGCCGTTGCTGTTGCCATTTCATTATTCGGTCTGCATTCAGGTGCTGCTCTGGCAACCGTGGTCGGTGTATTGGTGGAAGTACCAGTCATGCTGACATTGGTCTATTTTGCCAATCGCACCCGACACTGGTTTCCTAAACAAGAGAATTTATCATGACAATCAAAGTAGGTATTAACGGTTTTGGTCGTATTGGACGCCTGTGTTTACGCGCTGGGTGGGAATGGCCGGAAATTGAGTTTGTGCAACTGAATGATCCGGCAGGTGATGCTGAAACTCATGCTCATCTGTTAAATTTTGATTCGGTACATGGCCGTTGGGAGCGTCACGCTGAAGCCAATGGCAGTAATATTAGCGTTGGTGATAAAACCCTTGCGGTAACCGCGAATAAAGCCATTGATGACACCGACTGGTCAGACTGTGATGTGGTTATTGAAGCATCCGGCAAAATGCGTGATAGCACAATGTTGCAAGCGTATTTGGATCAAGGTGTAAAACGTGTGGTGGTGACAGCCCCGGTCAAACAGGCTGGTATCTTAAATGTGGTAATGGGTGTGAACGATGATCTGTACGATGCGGATGCGCATAAAATTGTGACCGCCGCCTCTTGCACCACAAACTGTCTGGCCCCCGTCGTCAAAGTTATTCATGAAAAGCTGGGCATCAAACACGGCATGATCACCACCATCCATGATTTAACCAATACTCAGTCAATTATGGATACCCCGCACAAAGATTTACGCCGGGCGCGTATGTCAGGTACCAATTTGATTCCCACCACAACCGGCAGTGCCACCGCTATTACTGAAATTTTCCCTGAACTCAAAGGCCGCTTAAATGGCCACGCGGTTCGCGTCCCCCTAGCTAATGCTTCATTAACGGATTGTGTGTTTGAAGTTGAACGCGCTACCTCGGTTGAGGAAGTCAACGCGTTATTAAAGACCGCTGCAGAAAATGAATTAAACGGAATCCTGGGCTATGAAGAAAAACCCTTGGTATCGAGTGATTATCGGGGCGATCCACGTTCAAGCATTATTGACGCCCTATCCACCATGGTCACCAATCAGACACAGGTGAAAATCTACGCCTGGTATGACAATGAATGGGGCTACAGCATGCGTACGATGGAACTGGTTCGTAAAGTAGGCTTAAGCTGATTTATCTGGCCTGACGAAAGGTCAGGTTATATCGATACGACCCGGTCAATGGATGCTGACCGGGCTTTAACGTTAATACACCATGGTAATAACGCCTTGCCGCCCCACCCCAGACAATTACATCACCGTGCTGTAATGGTATCCGCTGTACAGGATCATTTCGCTTTGGCCCGCCGAACTGAAACAGGATTGGCAATCCCAGGGAAACAGAAACTATCGGCTGAGAAAAATCCTTTTCATCCTTGTCCTGATGCAGGCCCATTTTGGCACCGACTTCATAGCGGTTTATCAGACATACATCAGGTGAAAATCGGCTAAAACCGGATTGTTGTGCCGCTGTTTCAGCAAGTTCGCGAAAACTTTCCGGCATTGCTGGCCAAGCCTGTTGAGTTTGCGGGTCAATTTCACTGTAACGGTAACCCTGTCTGTCACTATGCCATCCCACGTCACCGCAATTGGTAATCGCGGTAGACATATAAAAACCGCCCGGTGTCTGCATCCTGCGAAAAGGCGATTCTGCCGAGAGAGCGTCAAGCTGATTTAACAATTGGGGCGCCATTTGCAAAGCAAAGCTTCTTAACAAAAAAACTTCCGGCAGGATTTGTTCACATTGACGCTGATTTGCCTCAGCAAATAAATCCGCTGTGATCATTTTGTCAGTGTCATGCGCTCACGACGCAACAAAGCCTGCTTAATCTCTACACCCCAGCGATAACCGGACAGTGAACCATCCTTACGAATCACTCGATGGCATGGAACAATCACCGCAATATTATTCGCTCCGCATGCACTGGCAATGGCTCTCACCGCGCCCGGATTCTGCAGTTTTTCAGCAATATCGCTATAGCTAACAGTTGAACCAGAGGGAATATCACACAAGGCTTGCCAGACTTGTTGCTGGAACAGTGTACCTCGTTGATCCAACCGGAAATCAAAACGCTTTTGCGGATTGTGGATCTGATCAATTACTTTTGAGAGAGTGCTTTTCACACCCTTGCCACCATCAACACAGGTTGCAGCAGAAAACTGCTGTTGCAGACTGGCCATCATATCCTTGGGAGATTTACCCAAATACACGGCACAAATTCCGCTTGAAGATTCTGCTGTCAGTACATGCCCTACATGGCTGATACCAATAGCAAAATGGATTTTTTCAGTTACTGGCGCAACGACTTTCAATTCACTGGCCATCATTGACTGTCCTCTGTTCACGTTGCGTTCACCTTACTGTTGTTAGTTTACATTCTAAATCGTATTCCCTTGTCAGTTTAACAGTAGGGAATTTGCCGATGCACACAGTTTAAAATTGGATTAAGCTGTGATTGATATGGGAATTATTCCTGGACACTACTATGAAATTGAAATTAATTTTACTGTTATTAGCTGCGCCACTGTTAGCAAATGCTGGTGCTGTTTCTCAACTCGGAACCGGCGATCCGCTAAAACTGGTTTATCAGGAAATGCTTTACCAATATCAGGTAGGTCTGGAATTGCATCAACAATACGACTTCAAGCAGCCGATTGATGTGATGCAGTGCAAAAATCAACATGGATATATTCAAACACGTGCACGATCCATGGTGGGTACTGCCAATCAAGTTGAAGAAGAAATCCGCAGTGAAGTAATTGATGCGGCATGGTTCGCATTAAATTGTTCACGTTGCGGCAGTCCGGCCGATAGTTGCGACGCCGTGCCGGAAAAACTGCAGTTCATTAAATCGCAGCTCGAAGCAAAACAAAAAGCTAAATCTGAGCAGCAATAATTTCACGCCCATCCAGACGTTTACATTTTTGAGATGTCAGATATTTACTCTCGTTAATTTTTACTTTTAAAACAGTGATTAATGATTATCAACGATGTTGCTTAGTTAAGCTTTAAGCATAGTGATAAGTACTTTTTCCAACGTTTTAATGTTTCTTCTTTTTTCTTTCATCCCAGAGGTCTTTGATGAACCAATCGCAAGATATTACTCTGTTATCACCTATCAAAATTGGTGACCAGACATTTAGAAATCGAATGGTCATGGCACCATTAACGCGGAACAGAGCGGGTGAAGGCTTAGTGCCCACTGACATGAATGTGATCTATTATCAACAGCGGGCATCTGCTGGCCTGATTATCAGCGAAGGTACACAAATAGCGGATGATGCCTTAGGTTACCCATTGACGCCCGGCATTCACACAGAAGAACAGATAATCGGATGGCGGAAAGTAACTGATGCCGTGCATAAAGAAGATGGTCTGATTTTTGTCCAGTTGTGGCATTGCGGCCGGGTTTCACATAGCTCTATGCTACCAAATGGCATGAAACCGCTTGCCCCCTCAGCCATTAAACCTGCAGGAGAAGTTTATACCTACCAAGGTATGCAACCCTATGAAACACCCCAAGCCATAGAAACCGCAGATATTCCACGAATTGTTGAACAATACCGTCACGCCGCCTGTTGTGCAGTTGAAGCAGGTTTTGATGGGGTCGAAATTCATGCGGCCAATGGCTATTTACTTGATCAATTTTTACGCGATGGTACCAACAAACGTGAAGATCAATATGGCGGCAGCCTAGAGAACCGCGCTCGCTTAATTATGGAAGTGACTGCTGCAGTCTGCGAAATTTGGGACCCGAAAAAAGTAGGCATTCGCTTATCACCTTTACAACCTTTCAATGACTTGCATGATTCCAATCCCGAGGCCACTTTTAGCTATATAGTCAAGGCACTTAATAAATTCGGGCTGGGCTATTTGCATATCACCGAGATGGGCGCAGAGACTCCTGGAATAGCTGGCCCGGCATTTGATATCAGCGCATTACGTGAATTATGGGATGGTATCTACATGACCAACAGCAATTATGACCAGGCATCAGGGAATAAAGCCCTAAAAGAAGGTAAAGCCGACCTGATTTCGTTTGGAAAATTATTTATTGCCAATCCGGATCTACCCGAACGATTTGCCACTAATGCCATGCTCAACGAAGCAGATTCCAACAGTTTTTATGGTGGTGATGAAAAAGGCTATATTGATTATCCATTTCTCAAACCTGCATAAATTTAAAATTTCGATAAAAAAACGGCTTAGCCGGTTTTTTTATGTCTGAAGATTTTGTTACACGAAAGATTAAACGCCAATCAGCAGACAATGGGCTTATAGGGTGTGTAATAATCTTAATTGCTTTTGTTCAAGGTTTAATATGGATTTTATTAATACACTTTTTCTTCTCGGCGGCCTGCTTATCACGCTAAGCATTCTTGGTAGCCGACTCTCATCAAAATTTGGCCTTCCATTACTGATCATCTTCTTGGTGCTCGGCATGCTTGCCGGTGAAGAAGGTATTTTGGGCATCGAGTTTGATGATTACTCAATGGCATTTCTGATTGGTCATCTTGCCCTAGCCATGATTCTGCTGGATGGTGGACTGCGAACCAGGCTGAAAACCTTCAGGGCCGGGTTCAAACCCGCCCTCTCCCTCGCGACTTTAGGCGTTCTGCTCACCAGTGGCAGTGTCGGTTTGCTGGCTATGTGGGTATTCGATCTCAGTTTGTTTGAAGGCTTATTGATTGGTGCCATTATCGGGTCAACCGATGCGGCAGCCGTATTTTCTATGCTCAGCGGCCGCGGCATTAACCTCAATGAACGTGTTGGTGCTACGCTGGAAATTGAATCGGGCACCAACGATCCAATGGCGATTTTCCTGACCATTATGTTAGTTGAAGTGCTGGTTGGCGAAATTGGCGGACCATTAGATACTGTTTTATTTTTACTACAGCAATTTGGCTTTGGCTTGATTATCGGTATTGGCGGCGGCTGGTTAATTGCCCGATTACTCAGTTGGTTGGATTTAGCCCCCGGACTTTATGCCATGTTGGCATTAGCGCTTGGTTTCAGTGTATTTGGCCTGACCGGCGCAGTTGGCGGCAGTGGCTTTTTGGCTATTTACCTTTGTGGCTTGATGATTGGCAATCGTCCCGGACGTCATTTGAACTTTATTCTACCGGTACACGATGGTCTGGCCTGGCTCAGTCAAATCGGCTTGTTTCTGATATTGGGGTTATTAGTTAATCCCAGTGAATTAATTGAATATGCCCTGCCCGCTCTGGTTATTGCATTAGCCTTAATTTTTGTTGCCAGACCAGTAGCGGTAGTTCTATCGGTCAAACCCTTTTTTCGCTTTCGCTGGCGCGAAATCGGTTTTATATCCTGGGTTGGACTGCGTGGCGCCGTCCCGATTGTGTTGGCCATTTTCCCGGTGATTGGCGGCGTTGAAAATGCATCGTTGTATTTCAATGTCGCCTTTGTAGTGGTACTGCTTTCATTGTTGATTCAGGGCAGCACACTGTCGTTGATGGCGCGTTGGATGCGAGTTGAAATTCCTGTTGGCATTACACCAAACCATCGCGGCGCATTAGGAATATTGCCGGAAAATGATTATGAGTTATTTGTGTATCGTATTGAAAACGAACAATTAGATGGTCAGCCAATTCGATTAATACGTTTTCCATCAGGTACGTTGATTTCAGCGTTATTTCGTAATCATGTGATGTTGCATCCCAAAGGCAGTACCGAACTCAAACTTAACGACACTATTTGTGTGATTAGCCGAAATGAAGATTTGGATGCGTTGAATCAAATCTTTAGCGGTCATTCCAAGCTTAAGCAAAAAGAGGCCTTTTTCGGCTCATTCAACATTCGCGGTGATGCATTACTAGAAGATGTCGCTAAAGCCTATGGTCTGGTTATCAGCTCTGCCCAATCTGGCATGACTGTAAGTGATTTTATTTCTCGCCGAGTTGGTGGACACCCGGTGGTAGGTGATGATGTAGATTGGCATGGCATTCATTGGGTAGTGAACGAAGTTGATGGCGATAAGATCATCAAAGTCGGACTCAGATTGTATTAATTACAATGCGGTGTAGATATCCAACACACCGTTAATGACAAACTGCACGGCTATTACTGACAGAATGATGCCAAAAATACGGGTGATAATCTCCTTACCGGTTTCGCCAAGGTAACGCACCAGAAAATGTGAATAAACCATCGCCAGATAACACGATCCGGTAGTTAGAATGATGGCTAGAAACACTAATATCAAATGTCCTGTTGTTGGTGCCTCACTGGTCAAAATCATCACTGTGGCAATCGCCCCGGGGCCACTCATAAAGGGAATGGCCAGCGGAATCACCGAAATATCTCTGGCAATCTTGCCATCATTTCCGGGTTCAGAGGCATTGCTGGTTTCACCTTCATCCAACCCTTTGCGAATCATACTCATGGCAATCCCAAATAAAATCAAACCGCCAGCAATGCGAAATGCCTCAATGGTAATACCAAAGATTTTAAATATCAGACCGCCTAGTAAGGCAAACACAAAAAATACCGCTGTCGCAATCAAACTGGAACGTTTTGCAACAGCTTTACGTGTTGCTTCAGTGGTACGTGGCAGAAGTGACACAAACATAAATGCTGTGGTCAGTGGATTGACGATGACAAACAATGCCGCAATGGTGATGACCCAATAATCAAAAAGCACGCTTACGTTCATTTCTCATCACCTGAAAACTTAAAAGCCCATATCCTCTCATAATTTTTGAGTCAAGTACGATAGATGGTGAATTTCAATCCTGTTGTAACATGGTCGCAAACCAACAATCTTCTGCCTTTAAAGCTTAACCAATCCTCGTACTGATCGTGGAGTAATCATCTTAAATTGTGGTGTGGTATACCCAACGGGTAGACTAGAAAACAACCAATCACAATCACTTTATCAGGAGTGACCTTTTTGTTTCGCAATCGACTTTATCTGGCCTTTTTTCTTTTGCTGATTATTACCCTGTTACAGGCCAGTCTTGCTGTGTGGGTTTCGGGTGTGGCGAGTTACCATCTTGAACGTGGTCGTGTTGCCAATCAAATGCTCAATGAATTTATTGCTTTAGGCGCTGATAAACAGCGATTGAAAGTCTGGCTGGCTCAGGCGCTGCTAACCAAAGAGTCCCCCATTGATCAACGGGATAATTATTTACAGCAGATGTATGACCATCTGGCAAACATCAATACCTTGTTATTACAGGATCAGAAACTCGCGCAAACAGCTGATGATTTCGATGCGATTAGTCAGCAGATGAAAACACTATCGATTCTCGAAACCAATGTGCAAGCATTGCAGCGTAATCTGGAAGAGAAAGAAACCCAACCACTGGCCGAAGCCGAGTTATGGCGGTTGTTGATTGAAACCTTTGATAATCTTGAAGGATTGGACCTGAAACATGTGATTGCCAATGCCATCAATTTGCAACGTGAACGCTCCTCCACCGCTGAATATGCGGCCGCTGAAGCCTTGAAACATGTCAAGTTTCTGGTAGTAGTCATGTTGATTTTTGGCAGTATCACGGCCATCGTCTTGGCTTTAGTGTTATCACGATCGTTATACCAACCCATTCAGCAATTATTAAATGGTACCTCGGCACTGGCGGAGGGAAATCTGCATTATAGGCTTCCTGAACAGGGACATTCTGAGTTCACCATGTTATCCCGAAGTTTTAATCAAATGGCGGCTGGGCTTGAACAAGCCATCCAAAAGGAAGAAAACCACTCCAAACTGGTTGAACAAGAAGTCGCTGAACGTACCAGACAGTTACAACATGCACTCGAACAACTTCAGCAAGCAGAACAGCAACAAAAACGTTTTCTGGCCGATGTCAGCCATGAACTGAGAACACCCGCCACTGCTATTCGGGGAGAAGCAGAGATCTGCTTGCGCGGACAAGACAAAGAAGCCCAGATATACAAAGAAAGCCTGGTGCGTATTGTCGACACTGCCAATGATTTATCCAATCGAATTGATGATTTGTTGATGCTGGTACGTGGTGAACAACAATTACAATTACGCTTAAAAACGGTGAGCATTAACGACTTTTGGTTAAAACTAAAAAATTCAGCTGATCCATTGCTTTCGGGGTATTCAAAAAAACTGCTGACACATTTCAACCCGGAAAATATCAATGCCGATGCGAAACTGTATATCGATATCGATAAAATGCAGCAAGCGGTGATGATTCTGTTAGATAACGCCATGAAATATTCCCCCGCTGGCTCAACGATTAAGTTGGAATTTATCCTGGATGAACAGCTGACCATCCATATTCACGATAGAGGCATCGGTATCGCTGAGACCGACCTTGGGTTTATTTTTGATCGTTATTTCCGTGCTGAAAACGCCAGGCAAATGCGACCTGACGGCCTGGGGATCGGTTTGAGTTTATGTCGTTTTATCGTCGAGGCGCATCATGGGTCTATTCATCTGGAAAGTGAACGAAATGTTGGCACATCGGCGACCATTGAATTACAGCTTATGGAAAGCTGATCCCTGATGAATATTCTAATTGTAGAAGATGATCGAAAAGTCGCTGATTTTCTGTATCGAGGTCTTAAAGCCGAGGGTTATTTTGTTTCTATGGTCCACGATGGAGATCATGTTTTACATGCCGTCATGGAATACCAGCCACGGGTGATGATTTTAGATCGGATGCTGCCGAATAAAACCGGGCTGGAAATTTGCCAGTTAATTCGAGCACAAAAATTACCGGTCAAAATTCTGATGCTATCGGCCATGGGTGAGGTGAACCATCGTATTGAAGGCTTACGGAATGGTGCGGATGATTACCTTACCAAGCCATTTGCCTTTGAAGAACTACTGGCACGTATTGAAGCTCTGGCAAATCGGGCAAACAGTGATATGCAATCACGTCTACTGCAATATGCCGATCTTGAAATGGATTTGGATACCATGCAGGTGAGATGTAAAGGTGTGAGCTTAGAACTGACGGCTAAAGAATTTCGTCTGCTGGAATTATTAATGGCCTCGCCGGAAAAGGTGTTCAGCCGTGAGCGGATCCTGACCAATGTCTGGGATGCCAATGAAGATCCGCTTACCAATGTGGTGGATGTTTATATTCGCCGTTTGCGCCGTAAAATTGATGAACCGTTTGACACGAAATATATCAAAACCCTGCGTGGTGTAGGCTATTGTCTGTCACAAAATTAGGCCGGACAGATTTGGCATCTGCCCGGCAATCTTGTTCAGCTTATTCAGGCATAGCTGAAGAGTGATGGTGACGAATCAACCATTGTTCATCAACATAATCGTAGAAATAGCTATAACGGGCCTGAACCTGTTGTCCGTCGTCAAAACTAAAGGTATAAATCCCGACATCCGAAGCCTGATTGCAACTGGTGGTAATAACGCGCTGATTAATTTCACCAACCGGCTTCTTGGCTAAGAAATCAACGAAATAGGCTTCGATACTTGCAGTATCAGTCCGCATTTCATTTGAGACGGTAGGCAGCAATACGGCATTATCCAGATAATTGGCTGCCACTTGTGCCGGCTCGCCCGTTGCCAATGATGAATTCCAGCGTTCAAATAACCCTGCCACCTCATCGTCTGTTGGCAATACACAGGATTTAGCGACCTCAGCCTGTGCCGTGCCTGCCAAGCCCAGGGTGACAGAAGCAATTAAAAACATAGCTGTTTTATTAAGCATTTTTTCCTCAGTTTGCTGTTTAGGGAGTTCCATCATAGCGATGCTCCATGAACCTAAACTTGAGAGAAAATGAACACAAACTGCTCTGAACATTAACATCTGATGAACAGAATTTTAATTATCCAGATAAAAATAGCCTCCAAAGCATTTAGCTTTGAAGGCTAGGATTAAGCTACAAATTGACCACTGCGATAATCAGCAAAAGCTTGTTCCAACTCGGCGCGGGTGTTCATTACAAATGGCCCTGCCCGTTCCACCGGTTCGTTAATCGGTTTTCCGGCTACAACGATAAAAGTACTGTCCTGTTCAGCCAACACTTTCACCGCATCGCCTTCTTTTAATACCGCCAGCTGTGAAGCACCGATTGAAGTCGGTTTATCGCCGATACTGACTCGCCCTGCTGCCACGTAAACAAAGGCATTATGGGTAGCCGGTATATTGTCTTCAAACACACTGCCAGCAGGCGCATCAATCACAAAATAAAGCGGTTCAACAAAACTGTTATCAATAACACCTTTAGTCCCGTTGACCGTTTCACCGGCAACTACTTTTACCGTTAAACCTGCTTCGCGCGTCTCTATTGCAATCTCGCTGGCAGATTTTTCCTGATACCGTGGTGCCATCATTTTCTGTTCAGCGGGCAGATTCACCCACAACTGGAAACCCGCTAACAAACCTGCTTCCTGCTCCGGCTTTTCTGAGTGAATAATGCCGCGTCCCGCTGTCATCCATTGCACGCCGCCAGTTTCAATGACTCCCGCATTACCGGCACTGTCCTCATGACGCATCTTACCAGCCAACATATAGGTTACCGTTTCAAAACCACGATGCGGATGAGGTGGAAAACCGGCAATATATTCTTCTGGTTTATCGCTACCAAACGCATCGAACAGTAAAAACGGATCCAACATATCTATTTCATGCGAGGCAATTAACCGTCTTAACGATACACCCGCCCCATCCGAAGTCATCTGACCCCGAATCCATTTTTTCACTTCTCGTTGTTGTGCCATGATGGCCTCCTTACGCCGCAATCACTGCAGCCAATTTCTCGCTGCTGTCCGGCTGTTCAAAATATTGGTTGGCATTAACCAATGTGACATCGCTAATGCCAATAAACTGCATAAAAAATTTCAGATACTGACTGGCAAAATCCACTTCACTTTCCAGTGGCACGCCACCTGAAGCCATTACCAGATAGACCTTTTTGTTTTCCAGTAAGCCGACAGGACCATTTTCGGTATAACGAAAGGTTTCACGCGCTCTAGCCACCAGATCAATCCAGGCTTTGAGTACTGCCGGTATACCAAAGTTATAAATCGGTACTGCCAGAACCATTACATCCGCAGCCTTGACTTCATTAATCAGCTGATCAGACAAGGCCAATACATTTTTTTGTGCCTCACTTCTATCTGCCGGATCGGTAAAGTTAGAATTAATCCATTCTTCGTTGATAAATGGCAAACCTGAAGCCACATCGCGTTGCTGCAAGGTTACATCATGTTGATTAGCCAATATCTCGGTTAACTGGGTCGAGACAGTGCGGGTTAATGATCCGTCATAACGACCACTGGCATTAATATGTAATACATTTAATTTTTGCATCATTTAATTCCTTATGTACGCGCAGCCAGCGCTGCATCAATTGAAAAGCGTTTTGCACCATGGCTCATCAACACCAAAAAACCACCGGCTATTGCGATATTTTTCATAAACAAAATACTTTGAATTTGATCGGCAAAATCAAGGTGAAAAAACACTGCCGATAAAATTGAAAATCCCGCCAGCAAAAAAGCTGTGATACGGGTTTGAAAACCAACAATAATCGCGATCGCACCCAATATTTCTGTGGCAATCACCAGCGGTAAAAGAGCCGGCGAAATCCCCATAGCAGCCATGTATTGAGCTGTTCCTTCATAGCCAGCACCAAGCTTGCTTAAACCTGCACTGAGAAACAGTACTGAAAGTAAAATTCGTCCTGTCAGGTCGGTAATATTGCTAAACATTTTTATTTCCTTGTTAAGTAAGTACGGTGCCATTTTATAGTTCTTGAAATTTAGATAAAGAATGCTATAAAGAAATTATTGTTGATAAATAAAGAACAATAAGAGGATATGTTGGTGAATCAAATTGAAGATATGCAAACTTTTAAACGTATTGTCGAAGCCGGCAGTATCAGCCTTGCTGCCGAACAGCTTGATACTGTTAAATCGGCGGTGAGTAAGCGGTTAAAAGAATTGGAAAAGCGCTTGAATGTGACCTTGTTGCAACGCACCACCCGACGCCAAACGCTAACCGAGGCCGGACATCGTTATTATCAGCATTGTTTGCGTTTACTGGATGATATTGCTGAAGCGGAAGCGCAGATATCAGATATTGAGGCCGAACTCAGTGGCAAACTGCGAATTTCTGCCCCAGTCTCATTTGGTTTAATGCATCTGGGCCCTGCTTTGCAGGAGTTTCAACAGATACATCCATTGATTGAAATGTCGATTGATTTTAATGATCGGCTGGTTGATTTGATTGCCGACGGTTTTGATTTGGCGATACGCATCGCCAGACTGGATGACTCAACATTAATTGCCAAAAAACTATCGTCCACCAGGCTGGTAGTGTGTGCCAGTCCTGAATATCTTGCCTACCATGGCACTCCCGTCATCCCTACCGATCTCACTAATGGTCATGCCATTTTGCATTATCGAAATACCTCTGAAAGTTGGCAGTTTCAACAGGATGGCAGCCCGATAAGTCTGCATTTGAAAGGAAAAATTTCTGCCAATAATGGCAATTTTCTATGTGATGTTGCCATCGCAGGACAAGGCATTATCACTTCGCCTGATTTCATCTGTTATCAAGCTGTACAGTCTGGTCAACTGCAGGTCATATTGCGTGACTACATGCACGACAGTGAGCTTGGCATTTACGCGGTGTACCCACAAACACGTTATTTACCAAGACGCAGTCAGATCTTGATTGCTTATTTGCAAAATTATTTTTCCCGTAATGCACCTTGGCTGGATTGCTGAGCCATTTGACAGGCCTTGGAGACAATGCTCAACTGTCGGCCATAACAATAAGCTTCACTATCATTACAGAGAGAAATATATGACTGAAATCTATGGTTCACAGCACCGGCAATTACAACAGGAATTTAATAAAGAAAAGCTCGCCGATCGGGTTGGCGAAGCCATCATCACCGATTACATAACTGACCAGCACCGCAGCTTTATCGCCAGCCGCGATTTCTTTTTTCTATCGACAGTTGATCATCGAGGTTTTCCAACTTGTTCCCATAAGGGCGGCGATGTTGGCTTTGTCAAAATCCTTGATGACAAAACGCTTGCCTTCCCAAGCCTGGATGGCAATGGCATGTATCTGTCGATGGGGAATATTGATGCTAATAAAAAAATTGGCATGCTGTTTATCGATTTTGAAACCCCGCATCGGGTACGAGTGCATGGCACTGCCGAATTGAGCCGTGATCCTGCAGACCTGGCTTTATTCCATGAAGCTGAACTGGTGGTAAAAGTGACCATTGAGGATATGTTTCAAAACTGTCCGCGTTATATACATCGTTACAAACGCATCAGCGAATCCCGTTATGTCCCTAAAACTGAATGTGAGACACCACTTCCGGTCTGGAAGCGTCTGGATGCGGTTCAGGATGTCATTGACGATGCCGAAAAAGCCAAAGTGGCTTTGGAAGGCGGCATTATTACCATGGAAGAATATGAAGCCTTACTGCTTAAAGGCGAAGCATAATTCATTAAATTTCAGTGGTTTGCGCACCACTATGTCTCATCGCTACCACATTGATATTTAGGGAAAATTTCATGTAAGTGATCAACGCCCGGAAAATCAGGATTTCGGGTGTTGATCATTTTTACGGCTAAATCCTTGCTTGAAAATCCATATTGCGAAGCGAATACTCAATCATCCAAGGCCTTAGAGTTGAGGATAAAAACAATGATTTCGATTCGCCCAAGCGCAGTTGCAGGTTTGTATTATCCCGCCCGATCGACCGAGCTGGAAGACCTGCTCACCAAACAATTTGATAACCCCTCAGATCATATCCACCATCGTGCAAAAGCCTTGATTGTGCCGCATGGTGGTTTTTTTTATTCCGGCCAGGTTGCCGCCAAGGCTTATCAGTCTTTAATAGAAATTGCTGATGATATTGAACGTGTCGTATTAATTGGCCCCTCCCATCGAACGGACTTTAAAGGCGTAGCGATGAGTGAGGCAGATTACTTTGCCACCCCGATGGGCAGTGTGGCGGTAGACAAAAAAATCTATCCGCAGTTAAGCCGCATTAAAGGGGTGGAAACATACGAAAGCCCACACGACAGCGAACATTGCCTGGAAGTCCAATTACCTTTTTTACAATATTCGCTTAACCAATTTGAAATTGTGCCGTTGCTGACCGGTAAAGCCAGTTCTGCATTAATTGCCGATGTATTGGGCACTGCAACCAAAGATGCTAAGTCATTAATCGTGATCAGTTCTGATCTGAGCCACTATCTCGATTACGAAACCGCTCGCAAAATTGACCAATATACTTCTCAAGCGATCATCAGTATGGATAATCATGATATTGATAAATTTCATGCTTGCGGCTGTGATGCCATTCGTGGCTTTCTCGAGTTTGCCCGTAATGAAAATATGTCAGGGCAAATAATGGCCTTAAGTAATTCAGGTGATGTGGTTGGCAAAAAAGACAGTGTTGTCGGGTATGGCGCCTATCTGTTCGAATAATCATAGGATGGTTTAATCACCCGATTTATCGCATCGACCACATTAGGACAAAGCCATGCACCGGGATGACGAATCTTCTCTTCGTCTCCTGGTGTATATTTTCCAGTTTGCACCAGACAGGCTCTTAATCCTGCAGCCAACGCCCCTTCCACATCAGCAAACATATCATCACCAATCATTAGTACTTCTTCAGCTTTAAAACCTGTCGATTCCACTGCCGTTTGAAAAAATGCTTTCGCCGGTTTCCCCAAAATCTCAGCTTCTACATCACAAGCAAATTCAAGTGCGGCAATAAAAGGCCCGGCATCCAACAATAACTGATTGTTTTGTCTAAAATAGCGATTCAAACCAACTCCCAATAAGGGAGCACCTTGCATAATCAACTGAAATGCTCGGTTCATGCTCTCATAACTAAAACCATCAGCGGCATCCGCAACTACCACAGCATTGGGAGAATTCTGATCCAGATCGGCAAATTCCGGCAGCAAATTTTTGTGAACCAGACAATACGGACGTAATTTGCGTTGCTGCAGCACTTGTCTTAGCGCCACCGGAGCAGTAAATACTTCGTCTACACTTAGGTCAAAACCCATTTGTAATAAAGATTGCAACATGTCCGTGCTGGTACTGCGAGAGGTATTGGTTACAAACCGGACAATCTTTTGCTCGTCTCGGGCCCGCTGAATGGCTTCAATAGCACCAGCAACTGGTAACTTATCAACATGCAATACACCACTGATATCAAATAAAATTGCTTTTATCATCATAATCACCTCGGGTGTTCTGACACGGTAAATTATGCTCGGATATACCGAGACAAACAATTACTCGCCTACATCTGAATGATTATAAGTCACTGAAATCGTAATCAATATGGCAGCAGTTTTTCATCCACTTTTTCGATAGAGACGGCTATGAAAGATTACCAGCGGTATAGTAAACAAGATAGAATAGCCGCCTTTTACGCTCTCCCAGTTACAGGTTACGCTTATGAAAGCTCCACAGGTCGGTTTTGTCAGTCTAGGTTGCCCCAAAGCACTGGTCGACAGCGAACGCATTATCACCAAGCTACGTTCCGAAGGTTATGAGATTTCAGCAAATTACGATGATGCTGATCTTGTTGTAGTTAATACCTGTGGGTTTATTGATTCTGCTGTTGAAGAATCGCTGGAGAGTATCGGTGAAGCCATCGCCCATAATGGCAAAGTTATTGTCACCGGTTGTCTGGGTAGCCGTGATAATACGATTCGTGAAAGACATCCGCAGGTGCTGGAAATTACCGGTGCTCATGCGCTGGAAGAAGTAGTTGGTGCTGTACACAAACACTTACCACAACCCCATGATCCGTTTATCAGTCTGGTACCACCTGAAGGCATCAAACTGACTCCTCGCCATTATGCGTACCTGAAAATTTCCGAGGGCTGTAATCATCGCTGTACCTTCTGCATTATTCCGTCAATGCGTGGTGACTTAGTCAGCCGTCCTGTCAATCAGGTCATCGCTGAAGCAAAACGTTTAGCCGACGCTGGCGTAAAAGAAATTCTCGTTATATCTCAAGATACCAGTGCCTACGGTGTGGATTTGAAATATGCCGAATACGAATGGCAGGGTGAAAAAATTGCCACTCGCTTTACTGCCATGGCCAAAGCACTGGGTGAACTCGGCATTTGGGTACGGATGCATTATGTTTACCCGTACCCGCATGTTGATGATGTGATTCCGTTAATGGCCGAAGGCAAGATTCTGCCTTATCTGGATATTCCATTTCAGCATGCCAGCCCACGTATTCTGAAACTAATGAAACGTCCCGCTTCTTCACAGAACAATCTTGAACGAATCCGTGCATGGCGGGCGATTTGTCCTGAAATCACCTTACGCAGTACCTTTATTGTGGGTTTTCCTGGTGAAACCGAAGCCGAATTTGAAGAATTATTGGATTTTCTGGATCAAGCTCAATTGGATAAAGCGGGTGCATTTAAATATTCACCAGTAGATGGAGCTGTAGCAAATGAATTGCCCGATCCAGTACCGGAAGAAGTTAAAGAACAACGTCTGGCCCGCTTTATGGCTAAGCAAGCCGAGATCAGTGCTCAGCGTTTGCAACAAAAAGTGGGCAAGCGCGATTTTGTCATTATTGATGAAGTCGTTGAAGAAGGTGCTGTGGGCCGTAGCCGGGCAGATGCACCGGAAATAGATGGTCAGGTATTTATCGATCACGCAACCCATTTAAAAGTTGGCGATATCGTCGAAGTTGAATTCGAAGAAGCCGATGAACACGACCTCTGGGCAAGACTAGTTTAAGAACTGATACGGTTTTTTCCAGATTCTTTTGATTGATAAAGGGCGTTGTCAGCACGAATAGATAAACGCATAGCTGACTCGCCCTGACGCAACTGAGCAACACCAAAACTTGTAGTGATTGTGGCGCGCTTATCCAGTTTGGCATCAACAATAAGTTGACGTAATTTTTCAGCGGTATGCGCAGCAGCTTCAAGCCCGGTATTAGGTAACAGAATCATAAACTCATCACCGCCCCAACGCGCCAGTAAATCAATTTCGCGAATGTTCTTTTTCAACAGTCGACTCATTTGCACCAGCACCATGTCACCATTGGCATGACCGAACTCATCATTAACTATCTTAAAATCATCAATATCCAGCGCAATCACGGATAAGGGCTGATGAAAACGTTCAGCACGCTCTACTTCGTGCTCCAGGGTTTTCTCCAGCCGGTAACGATTAGCCACGCCAGTAAGCGTATCGGTTTCTGCCAATCGCTGAACTTCGGCAATTTTATTTTCTAATTCAGCATTAGTTTGAATCAACTGATGGGTGCGTTCTTCAACTAAATCTTCAAGCGAATGATTTTGCTCTGCAAGTCGCTCCAGATTCATTTTGCGCTCATTAATATCACGATGGGCGCCAATCATTCTGGCGACCGATCCATCTTCATTCCACTCAATGATTTTGGCGCGGTCTTCTAACCATAAGTAGGTGTTGTCGGCTTTGCGGAAGCGATATTCAAGATGATAAATGCTGGTGTGATTATGGATGTAATCGTCAAAGTGTTTGAGTACACGTTCGCGATCTTCTGGATGCAAGGATCCTTCCCAAAACGCTATAGTAGAAGGGATGGCGTCTGCAGGATAACCCAACATACGACCCCAACCCGGACTGCGATAAACATAGCCGGTATTCGCGTGCCAATCCCATACACCATCGCTGATAATGTCTAATACGACCTGCAGACATTCATTATCGACATCACCCAACCCCGTCTTCATACCCAATCCTTAGTAATCAAACACTTAAGAGCGGGAGTATCTTACAAAAATTTATGTGATGCAAGTCACATATATTTCAGTGCTGACTTAATTTTGAATTCGCTTCTGCTTCCACTTCATTTTGTTTTTTTGAAATCGTTAAATTATCCGCCAGCGTTAATACCCGCTGAGGGAATGGAATCGTTAAACCGGCTGCTTCGATTTGCTCTTTAACAATTTTGTTTAACTCCCAATAGGTTTTCCAGAATACATCTATCGTTGTCCAGGCTCGCATATGTAATTGGATGGAACTCTCTCCCATTGAGGAAACAAAGATCTGCGGTGCCGGGGTTTCCAACAAGGCTGGATGACTTTCCACAACGTTATGAAGCACCTCCAATGCCACATCAATTGGATCGCTATAGGAAATGCCAACAATCACTTCCAGTCGCCGCTTACTGTTGCGGGTAAAGTTGGTAATCGGTGCGCCCCATAAGCGACTGTTGGGCACCGAAATATACAACCCATCAGGTGTTTCGAGAATAGTGGTAAATAAACCGATTTCACGAACCCCACCCACCAGCTCTCCACACTGAATAAAATCATCAAGTTTGAAAGGCTTTAAAAACAATAGCATGATGCCAGCAGCAATATTGCTTAGCGTTTCCCGTAAAGCCAAGCCCACCGCAAGACCAGCAGCACCCAATAAGGCAATAATACTTGCAGTATTAAAACCGAACATATCGAGAATAATTAATACAGCGACGGCATAGACCAGGTAGGCCATAGTTGAGCTGAATAACTTGATGACAGCAGGATCGATACTCTTTAACTTGAAATTGGTATTGGTAAATACCCGTCGTATCAAACGAGAGATGACGGTAGCCGCTATCAATACCACCACCGTCATCACCAGCTTATAACCAATAGCTAGAATTAATGCTGAGTTCTGCTCCCAAAACTGTAATAACCACTGCATCATGCCAAGCTCCGGGTTCAGGTCACGATAGTACTGATTAGATAAGCGGTATAAGCAACAAACACCAGCATGAAAAAGCCCCCTTCAAGTCGATTGATTCGTCCTTGTCTGCCGATCCCAAAGCCAAAGATAAACAATAGAATAGTCAATCCAGCCATCACGACGACATCACGCGAAAGTACTTCAGCTGGCACCGCAAACGGGTGAATCAATCCGGCAATACCGACCACAGCCAATGTGTTAAACAAATTTGAGCCAATTACATTGCCCAGCGCGATATCGTGTTCGCCTTTTTTCACTGCAATTAACGATGAAGCTAACTCTGGTAATGAGGTACCGATAGCCACCACCGTTAAACCAATAATCAGGTCACTAACTCCAAAAGCGACGGCAATTTCAACAGCGCCCCATACTAAAATTCGTGAACTGATAATCAATAAAACCAGACCGATAAATAACCATATCAAGGCTTTTTTCAGGCTCATGGTTTCAGTGTTGAATTCGGCTTCCATTTCTGTACCAAACGCATCCGGCGACTTCCTCATGCCCTGATAAATGGTCCAGCCCATCAAGATAAAAAATACCAATATCAAAATACCAGCATCAAATCTGGATAACGTTCCATCGGCTAATTGCCATGCGGCTAATGCTGTAACGCCAATCAGAATTGGTAATTCTTTGCGTAAAACCTGAGAATGCACAGCAATAGGACTTAATACCGCTGTCAAACCCAAGATCAATGCGATATTAGTGATGTTTGAACCATATGCATTGCCCAGCGCCAATCCCGGATTTCCTTGCGTTGCCGCTATTGCTGATACCACCATTTCCGGAGCCGAAGTACCAAACCCCACAATTACCATGCCGATTAACAAAGGTGGCATACCAAAATATCGAGCGGACACGGCGGCACCATCAATAAATCGATCTGCACTCCAAACTAACAAGGCTAGACCAACCACCACCGCAGCAAAGGCTAGTGTCATATATTCTCCGGAAAATAAAATTAAGGGTGTTCAAGCCATATTATCAGTGCTTGACTAACTGAATGGCAATTCGTAGTGGTTAACGAGAGCTTAAGCGCACATGACGACGTAATATGCGCTGATTTTCCTGCTGAACATCTTCTCGTTTACGCCAGGCCCATAAACTATCCCGGCTTTGTTTTGAGGTAGCTTTAATATCAACAATGGGAAATGGGTAATCTCGCCCTAACTCAAAATTTAACATCATCGACTCCATTGGCGTGACTTCCCATGGTCGATGAATAATCTCATTGGGCAATTCGCTCAGCTCGGGTAACCATTCACGAATAAACTTGCCTTCGGGATCCTGCTCTTCGGCTTGCTTGGTTGGATTGTAAATTCGAATCGTGTTGGTGCCAGTCACGCCTGCCTGCATTTGTAGCTGTGGATAGTGAATACCTGGTTCAAAATCCAGAAAGATCTGAGCTAAATGATAACTCCCGCGTTGCCAATCGATATGCAGTTGATGACATAAAAAACTCACTAACATCGCGCGCATTCGAAAATTGATATACCCAGTAGCTATCAAACAGCGCATGCTGGCATCCACCAATGGAAAACCGGTTTTACCGCGTTGCTAGGCTAATAATTCGACTTCCGACTGTTTATCTTCTCGCCAGGGATAGTTTTGATAACCACGATTTACCGGGCGATATTCCATCGCCGTTTCGCTCTCAAATTTCTGCATAAAATGACAATGCCAGTGCAGCCTTGAGGCAAATGCAGTCAAGGGTCTGCGCCAGCCAGGATCATTCCAGTGCTGCAGTAATTGTTGATAAACCTGCCGAAGGCTGATATTGCCCCAGGCAAGATACGGCGACATTCTGGAGCAGGTTTGACGACTTAGATCCGGGCTGGAAATATGCTTGTGATAGTGTCTACCACGTTCAGCAAAAAAATCGGCGAGCACACTCAACGCGGTTAATTCACCTCCATATTGAAATGAGACATCAGCTTGTTGCCACTCTGCTGGAGAACTGAATTCGACTAGTGGTAAATCAATAATAAATTGCGCCCGCTGCCACCGAGCTTCCAGCAATGGTGTCCGCATTACCTGTTGCCAATGTTTATCCCAATCATCTCGCGTCGAGGCTGCACGAATTACAGCGCCTTGAGCAAACTCATGCCAGCTTATCTGCTGCTGGCTGAAATACTGTTTCAGGGTTTTATCCCGGTCAAAAGTGATATTGAGACCAATTTCCTGATGACTGAAAACCGTGTTTATTTGAAAATATTGTTGGAGCTCTTGAAACACCCCTAATGCTTCGTCTTCAATAACCACGACCTTGGTTTTATCAGCAGCTAATTGTTGATTAAGTTGTTGCAATGATTGCCAGACAAATCGCCAATGCCGCAGGCTGTAATGCGGATCTGCCAGCAGTGAAGGTTCAACTACATACAATAATAAAATGGGTAAATCCTGTTCACAGGCTGCGTGAAAAGCTGCGTTATCGGCAAGCCTTAAATCACGTTTGAACCAGACGATATTGATGTGTTGACGGGTCATTATTGTTTGGGTGGCGGCATAATAGGCCAGTCTGCGGCATCGACTGAATCCAGTGGGACAATATCAATCCCTCCTTCCCAACGACGGATAAACTCACCATTTGGATCATACTGCTGGGTCTGCTTTTCTATATTGAAATGTCGTCCACCGCGTGGATCAGCCCCTACCCCGGCAATATACTGCCAGTTACCCCAATTGGCGGCGACATCATAATCAATCAACTGTTGTTCGAAATACGCTGCGCCGAAACGCCAGTCCAGATTCAAATCATAAACAAAGCAACTGGCAACAATTTGTCTGCCACGGTTTGACATATAACCCGTTGCATTGAGCTGTTTCATACAGGCATTGACTAGCGGATATGGCGTATTGCCATTGCACCATTTTTGATAACGCTCAGGATAATAACAACGCCGGCTTTTGGTGTTTTTTATGCCGTCAAAACGAAATAATTTGGCGCCATGCCGCATGGCATACCATTGAAAATACTCTCGCCACAGCAATTCAAAATAAATCCAGTAAGTTGAATCATTGCTGGTTTTATTCTGTTCATAGGTTCTAAGTTTACTCACCAGATGGCGAACAGACAGGCAGCCCAGAGCCAACCAGGGGGAAAATTTGGTCGAATGTTGCCAGCCATCCAGTTCATTTCTGACTTGTTTGTAATTTGCTGGCAGATCCGCAGAAAAATACTCACTAATATGTTCTAGCGCCGCGGTTTCGCCACCATGAAATGGAGACGGTTTGTGTATTGGTGTTGATAGCTTGTCTATCGCAATCGGCCCTGGTGGCGGTGGTAACTGCTGTGGTGCAGACATGGGCCTGGGCAATGCTAAGTCCTCTACCAGTTTGCGAAACTGGGTAAAACTGTCTGGTAAGTCACCGATAGCAAACGGCAAATCCTCTGCAGCAAAAAGGTTATGACTCACTTCGGTAATAAATTTTCGCTGTGGAAATTGTTGCTGCAGCAAATGCCAATGCCTGTTTTCGTAAACACCTGCATGCTGACTGCGAACGATAATATCAACGTTATAAAACTCAATTAATTCTGTCAGAGCTTTATGCGGTGTTTGTTGTTTGATGATCAACTGTTGCCCAAATTGTTGTAATTGCTGCTGAAGATCTGCCAGAGATTCATATAAAAACTGTAAGCGTCTTTCTCCCATCGCTTTGGCATTTAAACCATTAGGTCTGAACCATTGTGGATCAATACAAAATACACAGATCAGTTTATCGACCGACTGCATTTTCCATAATGCGGGTTGGTCATGCAGTCGCAGATCGTTGGTAAACCAGAATAATCCTGTGGTCATAGGTTTTGACACTCCGGTGATGGTGTTAAATGCAGTCAGTTCACAGACTGTCTTGAGGGATATAGGTTCGGTTCAAAGTAGAACTAAGTCAGAAAAATAACGTCTGATTGGCACACTTTACAGTAGAGCAAAAACCATGCATCAGTTGACAGTATTTTTTGATGGGCACTGCCCTTTGTGTACAAAAGAAATTGCTTTGCTTAAGCAATTAGATACCCGGAAAAAGCTGCATTTTGAAGATATTCATGCCATCGATTTTGTTTATCGTTATCCCTACATTGATGTGGTTAGCGCTGATAAACGATTGCATGGTCAATTGGCGAATGGCCAAATCATTACAGGGTTAGATGTTACAGCCAAAGCATGGGGTCTTGTAGGCCATCATAAATGGCTACAAATCCTGCGTTGGCCGGTGATTCGCTGGTTTGCAGATTTAGCCTATCTGGTTTTTGCCCGTTTTCGTCATCCCATTGCCCGTTTAGTTGGTGGGAAAACGTGTGATGATCAATGTAAATTCTGAAAACGATTACTTTTCGGTTAACCAGTAACAACCGAAACGCGGGACCACCACCGTATTACCGAATTTTTCAGGGCTTTGTCCGGTTATTGCATCGACCAGATAACCATGATGAGATTGCGACCATCTAGGTAATTGATCCAAATCCAATCGTTGTGATTTTCGATCAAAATTTGCGACGACCAAGACTCTGTCTGCCGGTTTTTGCAGGTGATATCGCTCAAAAACAAACAGATGCGGATTATCTACATCGACCAGATCGCGGTTATTAAAATCAGCAAACGCATCCAATTCTTTATGCACAGCAATCAGCGTTTTCAACTGATTAAATATCAGATATTCAATCGTGCCAGGCACATTACGTTTTTCTGCTTTCTGCCAATCGATGAAAGGTCGATGTACCCAGCGTGAATCATCCATTTTGACCGGATCATTGCGATAGCTTTCATCATTGGTAGTGCCGATTTCATCACCGTAATACAACAGTGGCAACCCGCCAAATGACAGAATCAAACTATGTAGCAACACAATAATACGCACGGCATCATCTATCGCCTTTTCATCGCCGATATCAATTGCATGTTGCAGACCCACCAATGAGGCCAAAGAGCCGGAAATACGTGCATCACCGGTTTTATCGTTCTGACCGAAAGGCACACCTCGGGCATGGGAATCGGCAAACTTACCTGTGAAATAGTCGATCAAAAACCGTCGATGATCACGCGGCTCATAACCGGCAAGTTCAATATCTTTGTCATCAAAACCTAAACCGATATCATCATGGCAGCGGATATAGTTCAGCCAGGTGGCGCGTTCGAGTTTTACCGGCAGGCTTTTAATACCTTGGTTTAATAGCCGGGCATTTTTTGTGGCCACGGCATCCCATAACAAAGCCATAAATGTGGCGTTATAGGCGATTTCGCATTCTTTGGCGATCACCGCATCCTCACCAAAATACTTGGTGACTTCTACCGGCGCGACAATGGCTTCAGCAATAAACAATACGCCTGGAGCCGTTACCTGACAGCAGTCTTTCATTAACTGCAAAATCAAATGGGCTTCACGTTCGTTCTGGCAGGTACTGCCGATTTTTTTCCATAAAAAAGCCACGGCATCAAGACGAACTATGTCGGCACCTTGATTGGCCCAGAACAAAATAATATCCAGCATTTCAATAAAGACGGTGGGATTGCTATAGTTCAAATCCCATTGATATTCATTAAATACCGTCATTACCCAGCGCTGCATTTCTTCGTTCCAGGTGAAATTACCTGGAGCCGTTTCCGGAACACTTCGGGCATGCTTTGTTCAAACATATCCGGCACATGACGGTTTTCGAAGGTGTAATAGTAGTCACGGTATGGTGAATAACCATCACGGGCTTTTTGCGCCCATTCATGTTGATCGGAGGTGTGGTTTAACACCACGTCCATTACCAACAGCATATCGCGTTGGCGTAAATCATCTGCCAATGCTCGCAAATCGTTTAAATCACCGGCCCGCGGATCAATTTCACGGAAATTGCTGACCGCATAGCCGCCATCACTTTTACCTTCCGGGCATTTCATAATTGGCATCACATGAACCAGATTAATCCCTAAATCCTGGAAATAATGCAGATGCTCACGCATGCCTTGCAGATTCTTGGCAAACCCGTTGCAATACAATGCCATGCCAACCCATTTCTGACTGAGAAACCAGTTGTAATCCTGCTCCCGTTCCATATCTTTGGCCCGTAGTACGTCGGACCGATCGATATATTGCCGAGCGAGGGTCTCTACCAGACGTTGTGCCTGTTCAGCAAAATCCGGGCGTTTGCCATATAGGCGCTCGAACAAGGAATGAATCGCATAAAAGTTAGCCCCCAGACGCGTGTAGAAATAACGCAGATCATGTTTGGCAAATTCGGGCTCAATCTGATTCAGGATGGCATTCAAAAGCGAATGCGATTGCTGTTCGTACATGTAATTTCCTGATTAATAGAGGCAGATATTTCTGTGATGACTTTAGGGTCTGTTGATCTTTAAGTCCCTAGCTGAATTCAGAATAAAAAGCAGGATCTTCGCTGACCGCTCCGCGTAATCCTATCACCTTGCTGGCAAACTGCTGAGCTTTCAATAAAATTTTCTGTACCGGCCATCCCGCCAACAGACCGTGAATATACATAGCAGTGAAGGCATCACCAGCCCCGACCGAATCCACTAATTTGTCAGCAGCCACACATTTTTGTTCATAAAATGCGCCATCATTGCAACGCACGATAGCGCCCTCTTCTCCTCGTGTCACAATCAGTTGCTCTAACTGAAAATGACTTTGCATGCGCGTCATATCCTGTTGCAAATCAGCAGAATTAAAACCCAATTCAGCTAATTCATGTTGATTGAGCTTGCACCATTTTGCCCGTTCCAGACACGTATATATGCCTTCCTTCGTCCACCAGGGCTGCGTAAATTAACATCCATAAACACAGAAACAGATTTAGGTCTGGTCAGAAACTCGAGCGCACTTTGAGAAACCGCATTTCTAAGTGCTAATGAGCCGTGATACACCACCGCATCATTTCTCAGGTTGGGCAAATGGGACGTTTGAATAAAGTCATAAGCCCGTTCAATCATGATGTCATAAGAGGGTTCCCCTCCCTGCAAACTGACTTTAACCTCACCTGTTTGATGACTTTTATCGGTTTGTAAACCTTCTGCTGAGAGTTGCCATTGTTGCATCGCATGGCGAATTTGCTCTCCCGACTCATCCTCTCCGACACTGGAGATAAATAAAGGGTTATCACCAAAAGCCTGCAGATGCCAGGCTACATTGAACGGAGCACCGCCTAGTTTCTTCTCACCATCCGGAAAACAATCAAATAAAACTTCGCCGAAAATGGCTAAGGCTGACTGCGGACTCATGGATTGTCTCCCGTTTCAAGTTGGTTTCTAAACGCTTCGGCATAATGCCAGACGCCTTGTAAAACACCTGCACTGTAATTTCCATTCATGCCTAATGCTCCAGGATCGCCTGCGATATAGAGTGATTGTGGATGGCCATTTTCTGTTACAAGTTGCTGCGCCATGGCTTTAATTTCAGCTGAAGCATTGTTCACCACTACGGATAGTATCGGGCTGGCCAATACAGGCATATCGTTACCACTGTCACCAGCGAAAATTACTTCACTGTCATCGTAACCCAGTCGATTTTGTAGAAATTCAATGGCATGTAATTTGGTTGCATGTTTTGGCAACACATCCAATAAACCAACATTAGTTAGTTCATCAATACTCCACATGACTGAGGCCTGAATCTGTTTGGCAGCCAAACGCTGCTGAACGGCGTCAATTACAGCATCTTTATCCAGATATAAGGGCAGATAAAAACTCAGTTTGTGAGTGTTTTGTTTGCTGAACTCCTGCAATTGCAGATCCTTAATATCGCTCAATAAGGCTTTAAGATCGCTATGAGAATTTCCATTCCAATCCTGATCAATCTCATCACACCAACTCTGCACTTCTTGCCAATGCTGATCCTTGAACTGAAAAATCTTGGTGCCAACATCACTGATGATGTAATCCGGTGTCGGCAAACTATAGGTTCGTATCGCTTTTTCTACCAATTGCCGATGTCGCCCTGTCACATAAACCAGACAGACATTATCTGCTTGGCAGAACTTGCGGAATCGTCGCCGTGCATCAGGATGTTCGGCTTGCATTCCATTGGGTATCACTGTGCGATCCATATCGGTACAGAGTAAAAGTTTTGCACTCATTTAACGTGAACCTGTTGCTTGTTCAGAAGTGATTTCAAAAAAATCATAATATTCAATAGCTTCCATAATCCCTGCGGCAAAGGGTTTATGGGCAAAATAAATATGTGAGAAATCTTCCAGCTGTGACAGTTCCTCGTGGTGTCTGTTTGCCACCACCACTGCCAATGTATTACCGCGCATCATATCTTCATCTGCACCGCTGCCACCGGCAACACAAATACGTTCTAGCGGCATCTGCCAGCGATTAGCGACAAATCTTAATGCCATACCTTTTGACGCTCTGAGCGGCAGAATATCCAGATACTGACCAAATGCCAGCTGCACATGAACCGATAATTCCTCGCGATGTAATAACGATTTAATGTCTTCGATATCAACCTGATCCCGATCAATGTAATAGCTGAGCTTGAACTGACTCTGTTCCGACTTTGGCTGTCGCTCCAGTCCCGGAATCTCATCCAGCAGTTTACTGACCCGGTGAGGCAACCATAAATGATCAATATGTTTCGTCCAGGCGGTATCCGGTGTCAGTTTGGGGGCGTAATAGATTTCACTGCCGCTACTGGTGATCAGAATATCCGGTTCGGGAATACGATGTTTTTTCATCAGTTTTAAGGCCTGATCCAAACGTCGTCCGGTGGCAATCACAAACTTGGTACTTTTACGATGTTCACGAAGCAAATTTACCAATGCCTGCAAAGATTCATCATCCCCGACCAGATTCAAATCCAGATCGGTGACCAGTGCCCTCTCATCGCGTCCGGATTCACGACGCTCAACCGGAAGGCGTAACAGTTTTTCAGTACGGGCGGCTATCGGTTCAATGATTTCCAGATAACGTTTGGCATGGGCATGCCAGGAATAATGTTGCGTCACGCCCTTTAATCCATTTTGCTGACACTGTTGCCAATAAACCTCATCTAGAATCAACTTTTCAATCGCTGAACTGATGCTGGAAACTTCAAGAGGATCAATCAACTCACCATTTAAACAATTGGCCATAATATCTCTGGGTCCACCGTCTTCAGTGGCAACAATCGGTAAGCCGCTGGCAGCCGCCTCAATCAGCGTAAGACCGAAAGGCTCAGTCAGGGCAGGATTCACAAAGACACCCCTGGTAGCAGCAGCAATACGGTAAATCAGTGGCACTTCATCACGACGATGATGTTTGGGAATGGTGACTTTGCCATAAAGATCATAACGATCAATCGCGACCAGAAGTTCATGGAACACTTCCTGCGCACCACGTTCCAAATCATCAATATCATCCCGGTTACCGGCGATAATCAATACATTGGCATGTTGCTGCAATATTTCGGATTGACCATAGGCTTCAATCAGGCTGACAATATTTTTACGTTTATCAGGGAGGGCGTGACAACGCCAGAATCATCGGCTTTTCAGGTTCATCCAGATGCTGAGTAATACGGTTGAATAATTCGCTTTGCAGCTCGTCGCCTTTTGGCGGAGTAAATTGCTGCACATTGGTGCCTGGCGGCACAATACGCATTTGTGCGGGTTGATAATGATCATATAACTCGTACTGCTCTTGAATTTCCTGATGAGTACTGGTTATTACCCGCTCTGCTGTCGCCAAGGTAATTTCTTCAGCCTCAATGCGCTGATTCATCTTGTACTGCTGTTCCAGTTGCTCGATATCGACGCCACTGGCCAGCAACCTTCGGCGTTTGACGCGTCCTAACGAGTGACCGGTATGAATAAGGGGAATACCCAGTTGATTAGCTATATGTGATGCCACCAGACCGGCATCGGCATAGTGACTGTGCAGAATATCCGGTAAAAACTCCTGTTCACGGAAAAAATCCACCAGATTATCGGCAAAGGTATCAAGGTGTTCCCAAATCTGTTCTTTTGCCAGATATTGTTCAGGACCCGCCTCAATCCTGATAATTCGTAACTTATCGTTGAGTTGCTCAATCGGACGCGAATAATCCGGGGATATTTCTTCATCCACTACTCGACGGGTAATCAGTAAGACTTCACCAACCCTTTCCTGCTCAGATAAAGCCTGAGCTAATTCAAGTACATAAAGTGTCTGTCCACCTGTATCTGCGTCTCGCCCGAGCTCAAGATCATGTCCTCGAATCAGTCCATGAATATTTAACAAGGCAATTTTGAGTTTTTCGCTGTTATCTGTCATATCTGTTTAATATCTTCATCACAATGAGTTTTTTTCTGGGCACACTTGCGACAGGCAGATATAGAATCTCAGTCTGCTACATTGGGGTATAGCCTTTAAAACTACCCGCTAAGTACTCAGAAGACAAATTTACGACCAAAGGTGTTGAAAGTTTCCGGCAACCTTGAGCGTATCATGCAGTCAGTTAATACAGAATTAACATTGGTTTAAATAGGAAAAATTTTATGGCCTTACCACGTATTTATTCCCAGATTTTGCTTTTTTCACTGCTTCCACTTAGCCATTCATCATTTGCAAATGATTTGTTACAGACTACGATTGAAAGTCCTCATCGTGCCGAAAGCAATAAACAGCGTGATGCATATCGTCATCCTGCTGAGACGTTGAATTTTTTCGGTGTGACAGAAAATATGCGAATCGTCGAAATCTGGCCCGGACGCGGCTGGTACACCGAAATCCTTGCGCCTTGGTTAAAACAAGGTGATGGCGAGTTAATTGCTGCGGGATTTGCGGCTGACACAAGCTCAGCCTACCGGCAAACCATTCGCCAGGAATATAACGCCTGGCTTGAGGCTTCTCCTGAACTTTACGATGAAGTAGTGATTACTGAGTTTGGTCCTGAAACCAACTGGCAGTTTGCCGAACCTGCCAGCGTAGATGCCGTGCTGACTTTCAGAAATGTACATAACTGGGTACAGGGAGAATTTGCTGATCAAGCTTTTTCAGCCATATTCGACGTACTGAAATCCGGTGGTATTCTCGGTGTAACCGACCATCGGGCTAAACCAGACACATCAATTGCCATAATGAAAAAAAGCGGCTATCTCACCGAAGAATATGTGATTTCGCTGGCAGAAAAAGCAGGTTTTGTTTTGGAAGAAAAATCTGAAATCAATGCCAACCCTGCTGACACAGCTGATCATCCAAATGGTGTATGGACACTACCGCCTAATCTACGAGTTGAAAATGAATCTGATAGAGCTAAATATCAGGCAATTGGTGAAAGTGACCGGATGACCTTACGTTTTCGCAAGCCTTAATAATTGACCGCTCAGACCCTGTTTCTCTGGGTCTGAGCTGTTGTTTATCGAATCACCCTGACAGCAATTTCCAATACAACCGGCTGCTGCAAACGTCGTTCTATTTCCTGTTTAACTTTATCCATAACCTCATCATCTACCGCGG
>NZ_SSXS01000003.1:0-64326 GCF_004832235.1 Methylophaga sp. SB9B | reverse complement strand
CCTGTTTCTCTGGGTCTGAGCTGTTGTTTATCGAATCACCCTGACAGCAATTTCCAATACAACCGGCTGCTGCAAACGTCGTTCTATTTCCTGTTTAACTTTATCCATAACCTCATCATCTACCGCGGTTTTTGACACCATGGTAAGACTGATAATCAACGGATCGCGCGGCCGGACCTGGACATCCACCAGTTTCACACCGGCAATTTCCTGACCGTCTAACTGACGTAGCACATTGTTTTCTGCCACCATGCGATCAAAACCAATAGCCAAGGGTACCGCCAAAATAGCGACCATGACCAAGGTCAACATCAAACCACGTTTCGCCCGGTGAAATGGGCTATACCCCAGGAACATAAAGGTGATTAACGCTGCCAAAATAATGCCAACCAGGTTGGTCAGATATAACAAAAACGCGCCAAAGAACACGGTCAAATCAAACCAGCCGAGACCAATGCCGGCAACAGCTAATGGTGGTACCAACGCCACCGCAATTGCCACACCTGCCAGACTTTTGGCCACTTCAGCTCGGGCATGTGCATAAGCCCCGGCAATACCCGATACCACGGCGACACCCAAATCCAATAATGTGGGGCTGATACGAGCTGCAATTTCAGTATTAATGTTATTCAGTGGAATAAACCAGGCAATAAGCATCGCACATAGCAAGGCCAGCCCAGTACCTATGGCTATACTTTTACCACTTTCCATCATTAATGATTCATCCTGGCGCAGAGTGCCAAGAGACATGGAAATAATCGGTCCCATAAGCGGTGCCAGAATCATCGCGCCAATCACCACCGGAATAGAGTTGGCAAAGAGTCCGAAGGCTGCCAGTAAAGTCGAGAGCACCATCAAGGTTAAATACGCAGGAGTCGCTTTGGCACTCTCTCGCATCAACATAAACAGATCTTTAAATTCTTCCGGTGCAGCATGATGCATCCATGGCAATGGATAACTGATCAGTTCATTTCGGGCCTTGCCTAATGGCAATGCCTGAGTACGAACGATTTCTTTCTGCTCGCCGCCACTCTCTGCTAAGGCCAACAATCGTCCCGGAATCAAACGAATGGTTCGTCGCTCGACTTTAAACTCAAGCTGCTGTGCTTCAGAAACCATTTCGTCATGGCTATATTGAATGGGTTTATTGGTTTCCAGTTTTAACCGGCTGCTTTTGAAAAAACCAACAAATGGTGGGTTATTTCGGCTCCATATATTGCGCATAAACAGCGAAGCAAACAGAAAACGTAACATTTCGAACACACTTCGTGGTGCCAACACCAGCGCATGCATCATGCCATCATTAGCATTGGAATCCGCCATAAAACGACGTGATAACACTGAGCTTCGCCCGTGTTCAACAGCAACCACACCAAAAGCAGCTGTTTCAATGACTTTCTCTTTCTGTGTGGTAATAGTGAATGGCGTAAACCGTACTTCTTTCAGACTACGCATCAGTCGCCAGAAACGTCGAACCCGAGCCCAGAACGGTTCAACCATCGCTTCCCCTGGCACCAACGTAAAGGTCTGCCCGACGATGACCGAGTTAAAGACTGGCTGTTCATTACACAACATTAAATCAAGCTGTGAGGCATCGTTTTCCATAATATCGCTAAGCGCCTCGTCAAAACTGGCTGCGATACCAAAACCATAACGAGCATGCTTCATCTCAGGATGTGGCAATAAACCGATTGTCCATTCCTGTTCACGCGCTTGTAGCATTAATTCACGTAAACTTTCGTCATTCAGATAGCTGATGACTAACTGATCATCATCAAATTGATATTGCTGCCCTAGCTGGAAATTGTTAAGTCGTATCTCCCATTGCTGCTCCGGTAGCTTCGGCAAAATAGTCTCTTGCACAACCGCGTCATCGGCGACTGAAAACAGCAAGACTACCCGACGTTTTTCCGTCATCGAATCAAGTTTGCTGATCAGATCTTCTACCATCTAAAAACTCCGAAAGGGGATAAATGCGTTGTAGAGTAAGGCAACAGAACCTGCCTGAGCGACAGGTTTTTAGATTATTAAAACATGAATATTGTTAGATTTAACCTTGATATAGCAATTTATTCATTTTGCTAATGGTATCTGTACCTATCTGTTTCGGGCAAACCCGTTCACATTCCCGGTAATTACTGCAACTGCCAAAGCCTTCAGCTTCCATACGGGCTAACATTTTGGCGGGACGTTTTGTATCCAACTGTCCCTGTGGCAGGCTGCTCAAATGACTCACTTTGGCCGCAATAAATAAAGTAGCTGAGGCATTAGGACATACCGCTACACAGGCGCCACAACCAATGCAGGTAGCCGCATCAAACGCTTTGTCTGCGACCGGCTTGGCTACTGGCTGAGTATTAGCTTCGGGTGCCGCGCCGGTTCGGACAGGGATGTACCCTCCCGCCTGAATGATTCGATCAAAAGCACTGCGATCCACCATCAAATCTTTTATCACCGGAAACGCTGTAGCTCGCCAGGGTTCAAT
Source organism: Methylophaga sp. SB9B (assembly GCF_004832235.1). Classification (NCBI taxonomy): domain Bacteria; kingdom Pseudomonadati; phylum Pseudomonadota; class Gammaproteobacteria; order Thiotrichales; family Piscirickettsiaceae; genus Methylophaga; species Methylophaga sp. SB9B. Next base: position 61,841 of record NZ_SSXS01000003.1, on the reverse strand, counting down.
CCATAATTCATTTTGATCATGATAGTCACGCATATATTGCTGGCAAGTAGTCGTCGCCTGATGCCGGCCATGCGGTTCACCATTAATCACCAGACTGCAACTGCCACAGATCCCTTCACGACAGTCATGATCAAATACAATCGCTTCTTTTCCAAGACCGATAAGCCGTTCATTCAAGGCATCAAGCATTTCCAGAAAAGAAGATTCAGCTTCGACTTCCAGCTCGTGCTTTTCAAAAAAACCATCATCTTGGGATGAGGCCTGACGCCATATATGCAGAATAAAATTCATTGGTAATTCCGTATCCCAGGGCTGACAAAATCAAAATGCAAGGGCTCTTTGATCAGTTTTGGCTGCACAACGTCACCGGTAAATTGCCAGGCCGAAACAAATCCGAAATCGTTATCACGCCGTTGTACTTCACCGTTACTGGTCAGATGCTCTACCCGAGCATGACAGCCACAGGACTCTTCCCGGCTCAGGGCATCAATACACATTAACTCACCCAGTTCCATAAAGTCGGCAACCCGGCCTGCTCTTTCCAGGGTTTGATTGAGCTGTTTATCGTTACCACTGATTTTAATTTCTCGCCAGAACTGTTCACGTAGTTGCTGAATATCCTCAATCGCCTGCTTTAAGGCAAACTCATTACGCGCCATGCCGCAGTGATCCCATAAGATCTTGCCCAGCCGACGGTGAAAATGATCTGGTGTGTGTTTGGGCTCAGGCGCATTCAGCAGGCTATCGAGCCGCGATTGCGAATAGTTCATAGCCTGCTGCACTTCGGGATAGTCTTTATCTTCCAAAGGCGTTTGCCTGGCAAGATAATCAGACACGGTGGTTGGCAGAATAAAATAACCATCAGCCAAGCCCTGCATTAATGCACTGGCACCCAGTCGATTGGCACCGTGATCGGAAAAGTTGGCTTCGCCGCCGGCAAACAATCCATCTACCGAGGTCATCAGATTGTAATCCACCCATAAACCACCCATGGTGTAATGCACCGCAGGATAAATCCGCATCGGCTGTTGGGTCGGATCTTCAGAAGTAATCCGCTGATACATATCAAACAGATTGCCGTATTTTTCGTTTATAACATCAGCGCCCTGCTCTTTGATAGCATCAGCAAAATCCAGATACACACCCAGCTTCTGACCATTGATTTCATGCCCAACGCCACGTCCGTCATCACAAATATGTTTGACCGCCCGTGACGCAATATCACGTGGCACCAGATTTCCAAACGCCGGATACATGCGCTCCAGAAAATAATCCCGATCCTGTTCCAGAATATCTCGTGGATCGCGCCCACAATCGGCCGGATTTTTCGGTGCCCAGATGCGACCATCATTACGCAATGATTCACTCATTAACGTGAGTTTGGATTGCAACTCGCCATGCTGCGGAATGCAGGTGGGATGTATCTGCGTAAAACAGGGATTGGCAAATAATGCTCCGTGTTTGTGAGCACGCCAGATAGCCGAGGTGTTACAGCCCTTCGCATTGGTCGACAAGTAAAAGGCATTACCATATCCACCGGTGCAAAGCACCACACAGTCCGCGAGATGGGTACTTAATTCCCCGGTCAGTAAATCCCTGACCACGATCCCTTTGGCCTTGCCATCGATTTTGATCAGATCCTGCATTTCGCAGCGTGAAAAATGCTCAATATGACCTTCGGCAACCTGCCGGCTCATCGCCTGATAGGCACCAAGTAATAACTGTTGACCGGTTTGACCACGTGCATAAAAGGTTCTGGATACCTGCGCCCCGCCAAACGATCGATTGGCCAGATAACCACTGTATTCACGGGCAAATGGCACACCTTGCGCTACAGCCTGGTCAATAATCGACGTACTCAGTTCCGCCAGACGAAATACATTGGATTCGCGGGCCCGAAAGTCGCCGCCTTTAATCATGTCGTAAAACAGTCGCCAGACACTATCACCATCATTATGATAGTTTTTAGCGGCGTTAATACCGCCCTGAGCCGCAATACTGTGTGCCCGGCGAGGACTGTCCTGATAGCAGAAGGTTTTCACCTGATACCCCATCTCAGCCAGTGAAGCCGCCGCAGAAGCACCTGCCAGCCCCGTACCAACCACAATCACCCGGTAACGTTTTCGGTTAGCCGGACTGACTACTCGCAGATTGTATTTATGCTGGGTCCAGCGTTGTTCCAACGGACCTTTCGGGGAAAAGCTGTCTAATGGTTGTTCGTCAGTCATTTATGCTTTCCAGTAGGCCACTATTGGTACGATGGCAAATCCCACCACCAATAACACGACAATTGCAGTGCTGATCCAATAAAACTGTTTTGAGGTTTTGCCAAGGGTTTGCAACACATTGGTTAACGAATGCTGCAAATGCAGTCCAATTAACAGCACGCCACCCAGATAAATCGCTAATTGCCAGACTGAGCTGAATAAGGTGACTGTCTGCCCGTATATATCAGCACCGCCAAACGACCACATTTGCGCCATATGCCAGACAATAAACAGCAGAATCAGCGTGATAACAATGGATACCAGCCATGCGGGAATAAAATGATGTTGCCGGTGATGATAGGCATGAATTCTGGCCTTGCTGTTATGCAATCGAATCTGCACAGCCACAATCACATGAAACACCAATGAAGCTGCCACTAATATCCATAAGGGCCAGCGAATCAGTGGTTGGTTATAGAAATCGTAAAACGCCTGATATTGCTCGGGGCTGAAAAAGCTCAGATTACTGAGCATATGAAAAATCAGATAAGCGGTCAGCACCAGACCGGCCATCGCCATCAGGCGTTTTTTAACTTGCAGCAGTGCCATCAGCTCTCCCGACTCATTGCAATTTGATCGGTCTCCGATAACGGTTCGAGTTTTTCACGCTGAATGGTACGCACACAGCTGTTCCAACGCAGAATAGCTTCATCATTATGATCTGGTCGCATTTGCTCAGCCTGCTGATAACACTCTAACGCTTTAATAAAATAATCGTAGGCAAAGGCACGGGACATCGGTTGCGTCAGCATAAAGCGGGCACGCCGTTCCAGCACAATACCGGTGTAATAAATCTGTTTATATTCGCTGGTGAGTTTGGCGATAGCCACTTCAATGTCCTGAAATGGTGACTGACTGCCGCTGATACTGATCTGATCCGTGAGTGCCAGAATGTAAACCACCAACGCCGCCTGATTTTCCGGCTCAATATTAAGGATATCCAGACAGATACTTTCAGCGATTTCGGGCTCTAACAATGAGCGATATTGTCGCGCCCGATCCAGAGCCAGCTCAATTGACTCGGCATGTATGTCATGTAAATTCAGGTCCATCAGGCTCTCTTACTGCTAGGAATTGCCGTCACGGCAGATATAGCCTCAATCTAAAGCAATTGGCATGGCTTTTCAACGCAACCATGCCACATTATTCAAAATAGAGTCTGAGAGGGTCTGTTAACCTTTCATAGTCACCACTGCTGGAGGCTATTTTTTTGTCCAGCAAGGCGGAAATGATGCTATGTAGTCGTTCTACATAAATCATTTACAACGCAGTTGGACGGAAAAATAGTCCCAGCCCTTCGGGTTGAGGCTGAAAAGGCACCACTCTTCGTTGCTCGTCGTTTATTTAGAATGACTAAACTGCTCTCCTCGCGCCTTGATTGGTGCCTTTTCAGTCACAACAGTGGTGACTATGAAAGGTTAACAGACCCTAGTTAATCTGTTATCTTTGACGGTTTTCTAACGGCTTAATTCCGGTTTATTTATGCAACGAAAAATTCTGGTCACCAGCGCACTTCCCTATGCCAATGGATCCATCCATTTGGGACATCTTGTTGAATATATTCAGACAGATATCTGGGTGCGTTTTCAAAAAATGCGCGGCCACGAATGTCATTATGTTTGCGCCGATGATGCGCATGGCACTCCGATCATGTTGCGCGCACAAAATGAGGGCATCAGCCCGGAACAGTTAATCGCCGACGTCAGCAAAGAACATCAGGCCGATTTTGCCGAATTTGCGATTGGTTTTGATAACTATCACAGCACCCATAGCGAAGAGAACCGCCAACTGGCCAGCCAGATTTATCTGGCAAATCGCGATGCCGGACATATTGAAAGCCGTACCATCAGTCAGGCCTATGATCCGGAAAAAGAAATGTTCCTGCCGGACCGGTTTATTCGCGGTGAATGTCCCAAATGCGGTGCCGCTGATCAATATGGTGATAACTGTGAAGTCTGCGGTGCTACCTATGATCCGACTGAATTGAAAAATCCGGTTTCTGCAGTTTCCGGCGCTACACCGATCACTAAAGAGTCAGAACATTACTTTTTCAAACTGGGTAACTTCGAACCATTATTACGTGAATGGACCCAAGGCGATCATCTACAGGCCGAAGTTGGCCGCAAACTCGGCGAATGGTTTGACAGTGGTTTGCAGGACTGGGATATCTCACGTGATGCACCCTACTTTGGTTTTGAAATTCCCGATGCACCAAATAAGTTTTTCTATGTGTGGATGGATGCACCGATTGGCTATTTAGCCAGTTTCAAAAATTACTGCGACCGCAGTGGTGTGGATTTTAATGAATTCATGCGTGCCGACAGCCCAACGGAAATGGTGCACTTTATCGGCAAGGATATTATCTATTTCCACGCCCTGTTCTGGCCAGCCATGCTGAAAGGCGCTGGTTTCAGATTACCGAATCGTGTTTATGCCCATGGTTTTCTCACAGTTGATGGCAAAAAGATGTCCAAGTCCCGTGGCACGTTTATCAAAGCCCGCACTTATCTGAACCATTTAAACCCAGAATATCTGCGTTATTACTTTGCTGCCAAACTGAACAACACCATTGAAGATATCGATCTGAGCCTGGAAGATTTCCAGAATCGTATTAATTCTGATCTGGTTGGCAAGGTAGTGAATATTGCCAGTCGTTGTGCCGGTTTTATCAATAAACGCTTTGAAGGAAAATTAAGCGATGCTTTGGCTGATGAAGCCTTATTCAGATCATTCACCGATCAATCTAAGTCGATTGCCAAGCGTTATGACAATCGCGAGTTTGCTCAGGCAATGCGTGAAATCATGGCATTAGCAGATAAAGCCAATCAGTATATTGATGAACAAAAACCCTGGGTGCTGGCGAAAGAAGAAGGCAAAGACGCAGAAGTGCAAGCCGTTTGCAGCATGGGCATCAATCTGTTCAGAGTGCTGATTGCCTATCTGAAGCCCGTATTACCTCGCACGGCCGAACAGGCTGAGGCTTTCCTGAATATTGCTTCGTTACATTGGGCAGATATTGAAAAACCATTACTGGGCCACACCATTTCAGTATTTAAACCGCTAATGACGCGTGTTGAACAAGACAAAATCGACGCTATTGTTGAAGAGTCAAAAGAGAATATGACAGCGACTCCTGCTCCGACAAAGAACACTGAGAATATTGATCCGATTGCCGAAGAAATTCAGTTTGATGACTTTGCCAAAATTGACTTACGCATCGCCAAAATCGTTAATGCCGAACATGTCGAAGGGGCTGAAAAGCTGCTGAAACTCACTCTGGATATCGGGCTGGCAGAAAAACAGGTATTTGCAGGCATCAAATCCGCTTATGCACCTGAAGATCTGGTTGGTAAATTAACCGTGATGGTCGCCAATCTGGCCCCACGTAAAATTCGTTTCGGTTTATCAGAAGGCATGGTGCTGGCTGCAGGCCTTGGAGGTAAGGACTTGTTTATCCTCAACCCTGATGAAGGTGCCACCCCAGGTATGCGGGTTAAATAAAACCGCACATTATTAAAGCTAAAAATAAAAGGCTCTAAAAGTTAACTTTTAGAGCCTTTTCAGTTTCTTACTGAACATTCACTTCAATGCGTTTGGGTTGCAACTGCGGCATTTTAAGGATTATCAGCTCCAATACACCATCACGTGATGTCGCATTAATTTGTTCGACATCAGCGGTTTCAGGTAAGGTAAAGCGACGCATAAAGCTGCCACTGAAACGTTCAATACGTTTGTAATTATCTTTCTCTTCAACCTTGTTGCTGTCGCGAACGCCTTTAATTGTCAGCAGGCCGTTTTCTGCAGTTACTTCGATATCTGCGGCTTTAACGCCCGGTAAATCGGCATGAATAATAAAGTTTTCTGCATTTTCCTGAATATCCACAGCCGGTGTCCAATCTTCCTGACTGAAGTTGGTTTCCGTCGCCGGTACCTGAAATAAGGACGACATTTCACGTTGCAGGTTATCAAGCAAACTGTAAGGTCTGTATCGTTGAATAGCCATAAAACACCTCCAAAACTTTTTCATCACGAAGACGAACAATGTCTTCTGATCGACAAAATTGGGATGCCTTAAAATAATTCAAGAGGTCTGTTGATTTTTTAATTAAGTTCTTAACTATCAATAAACTGAAAACAATTTCTAATGTTTGATAATACCCAGCACAACAGCAATATTGGCCAGATCAGCAGTGGTGTTAACGTTCAGTTTATTTTTTATCTGTGTGTTGTAGTTCGCGACGGTTTTATAGCCTAAGTGCAACTCGGCAGCCACTTCATGCGCTGTCATTCCTCTCGCTGTCAGGCAAAACACATCAAACTCTCTTGGTGACAACAGTTCTACTACTTGACCGTAATGTAAGGTATCCGACGGATGTCTGAAATCATCGATATTCGGCAGGATATCCTGTTCTATATATCTTTTGCCCTGAGATACCGCTAAAACAGCTTCTGCCAGTACCTCGGCCGCACTGTTCTTTGTAACATAACCTCTTGCGCCCGCCTGAATAGCACGTTCTACATAAATGGACTCATCGTGAATGCTATAGACCAAAACCGTGGCCTGTGGATCTTGTTTTTTTAAACGACGAATGGTTTCCAGGCCTCCAATACCAGGCATAGATAAATCCATTACCACCACATCGGGCCGCTTTCGGTCATATTCATGACAAGCTAACTCACCACGATCGACATCGACAATAGTACCGATAAACGGTTGGGCGTCCAGCAACATTCTAAATCCCGCCCGAACTACTTGGTGGTCATCTACCAATAACACACTAATCTTTTTTTCATTCATTTTCTGGTTTCTCAATGATTGGCATCCATGCGCTTACACAAACGCCATTACCCGCCTCAGATTCAAATCTGAACCGGCCTCCCATATTTTCTACTCGTTCTCGCATCGCCAACACACCGAAACCATGTCCTGATGATTCACCACCTTGCCCATTATCTCGGATCCGCATGACTACACGAGGGGAAGTCTGCTCGCCTTCCTGTCTGATAACTAATGTTACCTCAGATGCATTAGCATGACGCACTACATTTGTCAGACATTCCTGCGCAATCCGATAAACATGAATAGCCAGTTCATGCGCGACATTATCCAGACGTTCGTCATAATCCAACTTGATCACTAAATCGGGGTGGCGTCTTCGCCATTCGCTTACTAAATCAGATAATGTCGCACCTAAGCCTAGATCAGCCAGACTTAATGGATGCAGGGTTCGCATCATTGAACGAACAACGCCGGCCAAATGGTTGCAAATTTCTGTAATGGATTCAGAAATTTTTGTAACATTTGCGCCTGGTTGACGAATAGCGGTCGACATGGCTTTTACTGCAGTAAGTGACTGCCCCATTTCATCATGTAATTCGCGAGATAAATTGCGTCTTTCCGATTCCTGGATCTGCATGGTATGGCGGGCTAACGCCTGATTATTATCTTTCGCTACCTTCAATGCGTCAGATAAACGGTTAATTTCAGTCGCAATGGCGTCAAATTCACTTATTTTGAAAGGGGGTAATTTACGTCCATATTGTCCTGACTCAACCCTGCGTAACCCCACAACAATACTGCGAACAGTTCGCAACATTGAATTAAACACAATATTTATAGCTAGAAAAATGACCCCAATCATGGTCATCACCGACCAGAAATAGGCTACAGATTCTTCCCATGTCTCAGCAATTTCATCTAACGGATCTGCACGAACGATAAGTTGCTTCACTCTTCCATCGGCGAGCCTAACATCATAATTGGCAGAGGGATAAGTCGTTTTTACAATACGCACAAACCAATCGGGTGGAAATTTTTCATCCGTATTTTCAGCGGCAAACCACTCTACTTCTTCGCCAGCTTCATTAAGAATACTAATATGTAAGTGTCGGGTATGCTGAATGGCACTGACTTGTTGTAACCATTCATATTCAGTCATTGAGGTGCGGGATAAATGGCTAAATCCTAAATCCATCATTTGTAAGGCCATATTAAAAGAAGAATTCACTTCTCTTTCAACGGACTGACGCACCTGCCAAATCGTTAAAATACTGCCGAAAATACTAATAATGATCACCGAAAATAGGATCCGGCTATTAATCAGGCCTCTTAAGCTCATGGCAGTAATCTCAATGTTTCTTTAAATTTAGAATGACAATGATTTGTCAGGCTTACCAAGATACGTTAGTTAAGGCGAATATCAATTCCAAGAACCTACTGGCAATCAAAATTTGTTAAACCTCTCTACTTAGAGGTCTGTTTCAGGCTAACGCTAACCTTGCCTTTAGTTAATGAAACCTTGTTTTGTAACAATCCGAAAAAGGGAGGATTATTACTTGTTTTGTATGGTTAGAGTTCTAACTATGCAGGGGATGTCGTTTCAGCCTGAGACTTGTTGCGTGGGAGCAGCTTCATTTATCTCATGCATATCAACCACAAATCTATATTGCTTTCCGTAGTGCAGGATAACTTCTTTCTGTCCACGCTTAAGGATTTTGACCTCTATCCGAATATCACTGAAACCGTCATGAGCTAAAACATCATCAATCAGTTCCATCAATTTTAATTTGAGAAGTTTTGTAGTGGTTTGTGGCATTACATTGCTTGTCATCAATTCCAGCTCAGTTTTATATTTGTGAGTGGATAGTAGGCAAAGAGGAAAATATCCCATATAGGAGAAATTCCTTATTTTTTAAAAGCTGCTGTCGGCACGCAAAAATAAAAAGCTAAACAATTGTTTTTAAATGACTTTAAAGGTTAAAGCTAAATTGTTTTTTTTGTTGAGAAATACTCAACAATGAGTGCATCAATTTACGAATAGATGAGGTATCACGCGAAGCAAATAAAAAGGAATTCCTCCTATATGCGGCATAGCAGCAGATGACTATGATTGGCTCCAACAGCTTGCTAATGAAATTCTCTCGGGGCTCAACCCTGAACTAGTTGCTTACTGTAGCCTTAAAGTTTGTTACCTCTTCAGATTGGTCATGCGATCTGATTAACCGTGGATAGACTATCCACGGTTTTTTTTTGCTTTGATTTTGCGATATACCGCAGGAGATCTTGAGGCTAGAACATACCCAATTGTAACTGGGCAGCTTCACTCATCTGATCACGGGTCCAAGGTGGATCCCAGACCAGTTCAACATGTACTTTATTAACGCCATCAATACTGCTGATCTTGTTTTCCACATCACCAGGAAACGTCTGTGCGACTGGGCATCCCGGCGCCGTTAAGGTCATTTTGATAACCACATTTCCAGAAGCACTGACGTCAATTTCATAAATCAATCCCAGTTCATAGATATTGACGGGGATTTCAGGATCGAAGATGGTTTTCAGCATCTCAATCACATCTTCTTTCAAGTCTTCTTCGGTAAAAGGTTGTACCTGATTATCATTCATAAAATTACTCAGTGCTAATCGAAATATCGTGCTCGCTATCTATTGCTGCATGCACGGTATGCCAGGATAAAGTCGCGCATTTTACCCGCGCCGGAAACTCTTTGACACCACTTAAAACTTCCAGTTTGCCTAACAGGTTACGATCGGTTTCTTCACCAGTCATTGATTTATGAACTTGTTCATAAATAGCCTGAGCTTCCTCGATGGTTTTGCCTTTTAATGCTTCAGTCATCAACGATGCTGAGGCCATTGAAATGGCACAGCCACTCCCTTTGAAACTGACATCTTCAATTACATCACCTTCGAGCTTGACGTAAACCACCAGCTTGTCACCACATAACGGGTTATTGCCATGCGCTAAATGATTGGCCTGATCAATCTCGCGAAAGTTTCTTGGGCGTTTGTTGTGATCCATGATCACTTGCTGGTATAGCTCTCTTAAATCACTCATCAGGCAAAAAGCTCCTGTGTTTTTTGTATCGCGTTAATCAATGCGTCAATTTCTTCTTCCGAGTTATAAAACGCAAATGATGCACGAGCAGTTGCCGGAATATCGTAAAACTCCATTACCGGTTGAGCACAGTGATGTCCAGTACGGATAGCCACGCCTTGCTGATCAAAAATAGTCCCAACATCATGCGGATGCACGCCTTCAATCATAAAAGAGATGACCGCAGCTTTTTCGGGGGCTGTTCCAATAATGGAAACACCTGATAAAGCCTCAATTTTACGTGTGGCGATCTCCAGCAGGTGATGTTCCTGAGCGGCAATATTATCGATACCAATTTGCCACATATAATCTATCGCCGCACCGAGGCCGATAACACCAGCAATATGCGGTGTACCTGCTTCAAACTTGGCTGGCAGTTCGTTGTAGATGGTTTTCTCAAAACTTACCGACAGAATCATGTCACCACCACCTTGATAAGGTGGCATGGCATTCAGCAGTTCTTCACGCCCGTAAAGCGCACCGATACCGGTAGGCGCAAACATCTTATGACCGGAAAACACATAAAAATCACAATCCAAATCTTTAACATCAACAGTCATATGCGGCACTGCCTGTGCCCCGTCAATTAATACCGGGATATCTTTGGCGTGTGCTTTGGCAATCATGGCTTTGACAGGATTTATAGTGCCTAGAGCATTGGATACCTGTCCAATGGCCAGAATCTTGGTTCGCTCTGTAAGCATCTCATCAAAGTCGGTTAAATCCAGTTCCCCGCTTTGTGTCATCGGAATAACTTTCAGTTTGGCACCGGTCTGTTCACACAATATTTGCCACGGTACGATATTGGCGTGATGTTCAAGATGACTGATCAGGATTTCATCACCAGCTTGCAGCTTTGGTCTGACAAAACTTTGTGCTACCAGATTGATAGCTTCGGTCGCACCGCGGGTAAAGATAATCTCTTTATCCGAATTGGCATTTAAAAACTGCCTTACTTTGCCTCGCGCAGCTTCGTACATATCTGTCGAACGCTGACTCAGCTTGTGCACTCCACGGTGAATATTGGCATTATCGTGAAGATAATAATGACTGACCGCATCAATCACCTGGCGAGGTTTTTGGCTGGTTGCCGCATTATCCAGATACACCAATGGATAACCATTAATTTCCTGATGCAGAATTGGAAAATCCGCACGGATGGCATTAATGTTCAAGTTACTCATGATTACCACCTTTCGGTAGGCGTTTTTCAATCACTGCAGTAATGGATTTTTTCAGCTCCTGATTCGATATACGTTCAATCACATCAACTGCAAAAGCAAACGTCAGCAAACTGCGGGCGCTGATTTCATCCAGACCACGGGCACGCAGGAAAAACAATTGATCTTCGTTGATTTGACCGACAGCACTACCATGTCCGCATTTCACATCATCGGCATAGATTTCCATTTCTGGCTTGGTGTCAATTTCACAACCACGTGACAACAGTAAGTTGCGATTACTTTGGTTGGCATCGGTTTTCTGTGCATCTTTATGCACTATCACTTTACCGTTAAAGACTGCATGGCTTTGTTGATCTAAAACGCCTTTATACATTTCATCGCTGGTAGTGTTTGGAACCGCATGATCAATTCGCGTATGGTTATCGACATGTTGCTCACCAGTAACCAGATACAAACCATTTAAAGTCACATGGGATTGCTCACCCAACAACTGACTATGCACATCATTTCTGGCCAGCTTGCCACCCAATGAAATATTGCTGTTATGCCATTTACTATTGGCAGCCTGTTTGGCTGCAATCGTAGCGATATGATAATGGTCCAACGCTTCACGCTGTAATTTGTAGTGAAATAATTCGGCACTCTCAGCCAGATTTATTTCGGTAATTACTTCGGTTAAACCATTGGCGTTATCGTTACCGGCATAGGTCTCAATAAACGTTGCCTGACTGCTTTCATTCATCACAATGACATTACGCAGATGCATTGCGTAGTGCTCAGTACGCCCGGTATTTACCACGATCAGTTCAATAGGTTTGTCTATCTGACTATTCGCCGCAACTTCAATAAAGATGCCTTCGTTCATCAGCATCGTGTTTAAAGCATTAAAACCAGGCTTTTCAATATTAATCTGCTGATTCAGAAATTCGCTGGCACGCTCAATAGCTTGTGATAACGGACTTACCGTTAAACCTGCAGGCAGGTTATCAATCGACGAAGCGGTAAAATCTACACGACCATCGACAATCACCAGACGATAAGCATCTTCAACCAGCTGCAAATCATATATATCGGCATGACCAGGTTGTGATACTTGATGTTTGAATTGTTCCTGCCCTAACTGCCACAGACTGGTGTACTTCCAATCTTCTTCTTTTCTGCCAGGCAAGCCATTACGTTCAAACTGAGCTTTGGCTTGTTGACGCAAGGTGTGCCAGCGGCTATTTTCTTCCACCATGACATCACGGCTAGCCGCAACAGCAGCAAAATCGGTATGTATGTCTGTTAAAACTTTCATGCAGGCTGCCCTTCTGGCTCTGGAGCATCATGTACCCAGCTGTAGCCAGATTTTTCCAATTCTTTTGCCAATTCCTTGTCGCCAGATTTCACAATGCGACCTTCAGATAACACGTGCACATAATCCGGCACAATGTAATCAAGCAATCGTTGGTAATGAGTGATCATGACAATAGAACGGTCTGAGTTGCGTAAGGCATTTACACCTTCAGAAACCGTACGTAAAGCATCGATATCCAAACCTGAGTCGGTTTCATCAAGAATCGCCAGTTCAGGCTCCAATAAAGCCATTTGCAGAATTTCATTACGTTTTTTCTCACCACCAGAGAAACCTTCGTTCACACTGCGGTGTAAAAACTGTTCATCCATTTTGACCAGCTGCATTTTGCTACGCACCAAAGTCAGGAAATCAATGGCATCCAGTTCTTCCAGACCCTGATGTTTGCGAACAGCATTTAATGCCGCTTTAAGCAGGTAGATATTGCTGACACCCGGGATCTCTACCGGATATTGGAAAGCCAGAAACACACCGCGTCGGGCACGCTCTTCAGGTTCCAGTTCAAGCAAGTTCTCACCTTTATAGATGACTTCACCCTGAGTGATTTCATAGCCTTCACGACCGGTTAATACATTAGACAAAGTGCTTTTACCGGCACCGTTTGGCCCCATAATGGCATGCACTTCGCCCGCATTGACCGTTAAATTGATACCACGCAAAATTTCTTTGCCATCAATTTTTGCGTGTAGATTTTTGATTTCCAACATTTTCATAATTGTTCTCTATTCATTTTTATTGGTTGAGCGGCCTGACCCACTCAACACGTGTTTGTTAGGTGAATGTTGTTTAACCAACCGAGCCTTCTAAGGACAAACCCAACAGATTCTGTGCTTCAACCGCAAATTCCATTGGTAATTCACGAATAACCTGCTTACAGAAACCATTCACAATCATCGAGACCGCATCTTCCACATCCAAGCCGCGTTGTTTGCAATAGAACAGCTGATCTTCACTGATTTTTGAGGTAGAGGCTTCGTGTTCAACCTGAGCAGTCGGGTTTTTCACTTCGATATACGGGAAAGTATGCGCTGCACATTTATCACCCATTAATAAGGAATCACACTCGGTGTAATTACGGGCATTTTCAGCATTTGGCCCGATGCGTACCAGACCACGATAGGCATTTGATGAACGGCCTGCAGAAATGCCTTTGGAAATAATGGTCGAGCTGGTGTTTTTACCCAGATGGATCATCTTGGTTCCAGTATCGGCTTGTTGCATATTATTGGTCACAGCCACCGAGTAAAATTCACCGATAGAGTTGTCACCCTGCAACACCACACTTGGATATTTCCAGGTGATAGCCGAACCAGTTTCTACCTGGGTCCAAGAAACTTTTGAACTAACACCACGACAGGCAGCACGTTTGGTGACAAAGTTATAGATACCGCCTTTGCCATTTTCATCGCCGGGATACCAGTTTTGTACGGTGGAATATTTGATTTCAGCACGATCCATTGCCACTAATTCCACCACCGCCGCATGCAACTGATTTTCATCACGCATCGGTGCAGTACAACCTTCCAGATAACTTACATAAGAATCATCATCGGCGATAATCAATGTGCGCTCGAACTGTCCAGTATTGGCTGCGTTGATACGGAAATAAGTTGATAGCTCCATCGGGCAACGTACGCCTTTTGGAATATAAACAAACGAGCCATCGGTAAATACCGCTGAGTTCAATGCCGCATAATAATTATCTTTCTGCGGAACCACGCTACCCAGATATTTTTTAATCAGTTCTGGATGCTCATGAATCGCTTCAGAAATAGGCATAAACAAGATGCCTTGCTCGGCCAATTTATCTTTGAAGGTATTTGAGACTGAAACACTATCAAACACCGCATCAACAGCTACACCAGCTAAACGGGCTCGTTCATCCAATGGCACACCCAATTTTTCATAGGTACGCAATAATTCCGGATCGACTTCATCCAGACTTTTCGGTCCATCGGTTTTTTTCTTCGGAGCTGAATAATAGCTGACCGCCTGATAATCGATTTCCGGGTAATGTACATGGGCCCATTCCGGAGTATCCATGGTTAACCAATGGCGATAGGCTTTCAAACGCCATTCCAACATAAACTCCGGTTCGCCCTTAATCTTGGAGATCTGACGCACCACATCTTCATTCAAACCGGGTGGCAAGCTATCTGATTCAATATCAGTATAAAAACCCGCTTTGTATTCTTTCTGCGTTATGGCTTCAAGTTGTTGTGTTTGATCATTCATATTGATCACCATCCTGTAAGGTAACTGCTTTTGCCCTGAAGTTGGGCGGATAAAATTGAACTGGTCGTGGAACAGAAAGCGAGGTTGCCAACATGTCGGCTAACTTAACTTCATCTAATGCGTGGAATACGGCATTGTTGATCTGATTCCAGTTTGTCTGCACTGAACAATGCGTTTCTTGATCACAGTGCGATGCGCTACTAACACACTCCGTTAATGCAATCGGACCCTCAATTGTCGTGATGATTTGGGCAACAGAAATATTGGCCGGATCACCACTTAAGGTATAACCACCTTGTACCCCGCGTTCTGAAGTCAGCAGACGCCGGCGGATAACATTTTTAATATTTTACGTACTGTCGGCAGCGGCATATGCACCGCATCTGATAACATATGCGCGCTGTGCTGCTTGCTGCGGTGTTCGGCAATGTAGCTCATCAGCACAATGCCGTAGTCTGTCAGTTTGCTCATGCGTAACATGTCACGCCCTCCTAATTGATACCATTATAGTATCAATTAACCGAATAACCAAGTGTATTAGTCGGCTATTCAATCTGAAACCAGCAGAAAAATATGAGACAATCGCGGAGCGAACTTCGCGGCTGAGAAGATCTCTAAACAACGCCAGCCTAAATTTTAATTAAATCTTTGAGAGTCATAAGACATGAAACTGAAATATCTCGCCTTCCTTCCCGTTTTATTTGGAGCTAATGTAATGGCAGAAAACGCCACCCTCGATACAGAACAACAAAAACTCAGCTATATCTTCGGCATACAAGTCGGTCAACAAATGATGATGGAAGGCGTTGAGCTGGAAATGGATGCATTCAGTGCAGGTGTTGCCGATATGATGGCTGGCCGTCAACCACAGATGGATCAGGCAACAGCCCAAGAAATCATTGGTAAATACCAACAGAAAAAATCACAAGAACTTGCTGCTATGATGAACAAAAAGCAAGCCGAGTCAAAAGCCTACATGGCAGAAAATGCTAAAAAAGACGGTGTGGTTACAACTGAGAGCGGTCTTCAATATGAAATCATCGAAGCCGGTGACGGCGCGACCCCAACAGCATCAGATCGCGTAATCGCGCATTATGAAGGCACTCTGATTGACGGTACGATTTTTGACAGTTCTATTCAACGTGGTGAACCGGCAACATTCCCAGTAAATGGTGTCATTCAAGGTTGGCAGGAAGTGTTGCAGTTGATGAAAGAAGGCGCTAAATGGCGTGTTGTCATCCCAGGTAACCTGGCTTATGGCCCACAAGGTGCCGGTGAAATGATTGGCCCTAATGAAACATTGATTTTTGATATTGAGCTGATTGCAATCACGCAATAATCATTATTTAAGATCTACTGAAGCCGCCTACGGGCGGCTTTTTTTTATGCTTGCAATAACAGTTTATAACGCGGCCAGTCAAAATGTGGACCGGGATCCGTTTTACGGCCCGGTGCGATATGTTCGTGACCGGTAATGCGTTGCTCAGACAGCAAGGGATAGCTTGATAATAAAGCTCTGCTTACGGCGGCCAATTGCAAATATTGAACCTCTGTAAAAGCGGTTTCATCATCACCTTCCAATTCAATGCCGATAGTAAAGTCATTACAGCGTTCACGTCCCTCCCAACAGGATACCCCTGCATGCCAGGCGCGTTTATGAAATGGAACAAACTGCTGTATTAATCCATCTCGTCTTATTAATAAATGTGCGGATACCTTTAAATGCGCTATCTCAGCAAAATAAGGATGCGCATTGGGGTCTAACCGGTTGAGAAATAAATCTGTAATCCAACCGCCACCAAATTGCCCCGGCGGTAAACTGATATTGTGAATGACGATACCGCTGATATCGTTCTCATCCAGACGATCATCATAATTTGGCGAGGGTAAAATCTCCGCCACATCCAACCATCCGCTCTGCCTGTCGATAATCACTTAGTGCTCCAACCTGAGTTTGTGAATAGATTATCAGAGCTTTAACAGTTACCCTATCGGCTGTTTAAATAGAACATCAAAGACTATGACCATTCAGAACTTTATCCCCGCCAATTTTATTGCATCACAAGTCAAACTCTCATTACTTGAAGATATCGGCCAGCAGGATCTTACTGCGGATTTAATTCCGGCCGATGCCATCGCTAAAGCCACATTAATCAGCCGTCAAAATGCCGTTTTATGTGGCAAAGACTGGTTTAATGAA
Organism: Methylophaga sp. SB9B; assembly: GCF_004832235.1. NCBI lineage: Bacteria > Pseudomonadati > Pseudomonadota > Gammaproteobacteria > Thiotrichales > Piscirickettsiaceae > Methylophaga > Methylophaga sp. SB9B. The sequence continues at coordinate 44,706 of NZ_SSXS01000003.1, read as the reverse complement.
GTGTTCCATCAGCTTGACCCCGCTATCCAAATCAACTGGTTTTATGCAGACGCAGATTTGCTTACTGATAATACAGTTATCTGCGAGCTTTCAGGTAATGCCAGAGCGTTATTAAGTGGTGAACGTACCGCAATGAATTTTTTACAAACCTTTTCGGGCACGGCTACTCAAACCAAACGTTATGCAGATCTGTTAAAAGACTTACCAGTTAAATTACTGGATACACGAAAAACCCTGCCCGGTTTACGACTTGGGCAAAAGTATGCAGTGCGTTGTGGCGGCGGGTTTAATCATCGCTTTGGCTTATATGACGCAATATTAATTAAAGAAAATCATATTCTTGCTGCAGGATCAATTGCCGCAGCGGTAGCTCAAGCCAAAGCCTTGCATCCCAATGTATCAATTGAAGTTGAAGTCGAATCCATGAACGAACTTGAGCAGGCACTGAACACTGCCGCTGATATTATTTTACTGGATAACTTTTCTTTGGAAATGCTACGTGAAGCTGTCAATTTCACCAATGGGAAAGCCGCTCTAGAAGCGTCCGGTGGCGTGAATATACACACCATTCGTGATATTGCCGAAACAGGCGTGGACAGAATTTCTGTCGGACAACTCACCAAAGATTTACAAGCTGTCGATCTCTCTATGCGATTTATCGATTAAAAAAAAGAGTAAGGCCGCATTTAGCAGCCTTACTTTTATCTGAACGTTTATAACCAGAATTAAAGAGTTACTTTAAATCCAATCCAACCCGCTCTTGGCGCACCAGCACCGACAAAGCGTGGATCTTCATAATCCAGACCAGGCGCTTCATCCGGCTCACCATATAAACCAAAGTTTTCATATTCACTGTCAAACAGATTGTCGACTTTGGCAAAGAACTGAACATTTTTATTCAACTTGTAACGACCGTGTAGATTAACCAGTCCATATCCACTGATTTTCTTATCTTCGTTCGCTTCATCACCACGGTAATACTGGCTAGAATGATACGAAGCCGTTGCGCCTAAAGAAAGTTTCGGTGTAAAGGCATAATCAACACCGATCTTAATGTTGTGCTCAGGAATACCCGGCAGACGATCGCCTTTGTTCACTTCAAAGGTTTCGACTTCATCGTCTACTTCACGAGCATAAAGGAACGAATCTTCAAACGTTGCACGAACATAGGAATAGTTGGCAAACCACAACATTTTGTCTTGCTGACCATTTACGCCTAATTCCAAACCAGCACGGGCAGTTTTATCGATATTGTCAAATTTACCTAGGGTTAAACGTGGATCAGCATCATCTTCAACATCCGGGAAGAAGAACAAATCATCCTTCAACTGCGTATAAAACACACCGGCATTCCAGTTCAAATTACCATTTTGACCGCGCAAACCTGCTTCAACCGTTCTAGCTACTACGTCATCCAAAGGTGGATCTGCCAGAAAAGCATTTGGATAAGCACAGGAATTCTCTCCACCTTCAGCACATGTCAGCTCAGAAGGTGTTGGCGCACGATTCGATTCGCTGTAGTTACCATACGCCGTCAGGTTATCTTTTAAAGCATAGGTTAAACCGGCTGAGGGGTTAAAACGCTTGAATACATGCTTATTGCCGGCTTCATTCAGATCCTGTTCACCACCTTTGCTGGTGCCGGAAATATCAATCTGAATCCAGTTATAACGACCACCAAAGGTGAGATCCAAACGTTCTGTCAATGAATGTGTATTGGTGAAAAACAGGCTGAATGTGTCAGTATTAATTTTGCCATCAACAATCGTTTCATCAACAATCACCCCAGTGCCACTTGTGCCACGGCTATCAGTGAACTGGGCGATTTCAGACTGAGAAGAATGTTTAACATCAGAACGATCATAGGAAGCACCTACAATCAACTGATTGTCGCGACCAAACACATTATCTAGGAAAGTGGATTGCAAACCGAAACCGTAACTATCCTGTTTGGTTTTGCTGGTATTGTTTAATGCGACAAAATCGCCATCGGCAAAACCGAATGCGCCAGCATCTCCAATGAAGATTTCATCCGGATCTAGAACACCAGGGGTATCATCGTCTTCCTCACCAATTTGATTTCCGATAACACTCAGCTCAGAACCATCACCATTAAACGTAGAACGATCACTGCGTCGATAATAGGTATTGGCTGACAGCATCATGTTGTCATTTACCCAATGCGAACCATTTAAGGTAAACATACGCAGTTCATTTTGCGTGTTGTCTGGATGGGTAAATACAGCTTCACGATCATCTCTCACCAACTCAATCGGCGAAGCACCATTACCATTCAGATCACTGTCAACAGCGGTGATACCAAAATCCAGGCTGCTTGTTTCATTACGGTAGCTTAGGTTAGAAAAGAACTGCTCAACTCTGGATGGTGAAAAGTCACGCCAACCATCTTCTTTAGTAATCGAACCAGTTACAAAATAAGCAAAGTTACCATCACTGCCACCACTTTCAATGGTGCCGGAATCACGTCCGAACGAACCGGTGTAGGCTTCCAGACTATGTCCCGGATGGGTAAAGCCATTTTTGGTTTGGATAGATAAAGCACCGCCCAATGTATTCAAACCAAATAAAGGATTAGAACCCGACATCATATTCATGCTGGCAATGGCTGATTTTGGCAATAATTCAAAATTAACTGCATCACCAAAAGGCTCATTAATCCGCACACCATCCTGATAAACCGAAATACCCTGAGCATTACCAACCAGTGGAGAAGCGGTAAAACCACGGAATTTCAAATCAGGTTGAAAAGGATTGTTTTGAGCATTGTTAATGCTGACACTACCCATTGTCTGATTCATAAAATCAGAGATATCCAACGCCTGACTACGTTCGATATCTTCGGCGGTTGCTGTTTGAACATTGCTTGGAATTTTGTCAGCCTCGAGTCCCACACCGTGTAACGGTGTGAGACTGATAACTTCGATGCTTTCAAGTTGCAGATCCGGTTCAGCAGCCAAACTGAAACCGGGGCTTAAAGCCGTTGCTAATAACGCGGGCAGGACGCCACGTCGAAAAGGAATCGCCATCTTTAATCTCCCAGATTAATAATTTGTATTAATTTTTTTTAAAGCTTTCTACGAAGCTTGGGGCGATGCTAGCATGGCGTTTCAGACATAGAATTAGGAAAATTTCCTAAAACAAATAAGGAACATTAACCCATTGATTTTATTATTAAAACCAGGCCAATTTATTGTGTAACTCTACCACTTCTCCAATGATTAGTAGCGTAGGTGCGACAGGTTGTGTTTTTTTGCCAACTCGGGTAGATCCGCAATGGTACTGACCCAAACCTTTTGATTCTCGGTGGTACCTTGCTGCACTAGGGCCGCAGGCATATCCGCTCTCATGCCGTGTTTTTGCAGCTGTTGGCTAAGAATATCCAATCCTGCCAGCCCCATATAAACCACCACCGTTTGACGAGGTTGGACTAAAGCCTGCCAGTTCAAATCCAGCTCGCCTTCCTTTAATTGGCCGGTTACAAACACACAACTTTGTGAATAATCGCGGTGAGTTAACGGAATTCCGGAGTAGCAAGCGACACCAGAAGCTGCGGTGATACCGGGCACCACCTGAAAAGGAATTTTCTGTTCAGCCAGTGTGGCAATTTCCTCGCCACCACGGCCGAATATAAACGGATCACCGCCTTTTAGACGTAAGACCCGTTTACCTGCCTGGGCATGCTGCAGCAATAACAGATTAATTTCATCCTGCCGCTTGCTATGCCATGCCCGCTGTTTACCGACATAAATCATTTCAGCTTCTTTACGTACTAACGCCAGTACTTCCTTGCTGACTAGCCGATCGTAAAACACTACATCAGCCTGCTGCATTAAACGTAACGCTTTGAACGTTAACAAGTCAGGATCGCCGGGACCCGCTCCTACCAGATAAACTTCACCTTGTTGCAGCGCATTATCGGCTGTCTCTTCAAGTAAGGTCTCAAGGGTTTTAATGGCAAGTTCATCACGTCCAGCCAATACATGATCGGCGACCGGTCCTTGTAATACTGACTCCCAGAAACGACGGCGCTGTTTTAACTGACCGAACTTCGCTTTTACCCGTTCACGATATTCACCAACCAGTAAACCTAATTTACTGTAAGCAGGCGGTATCAGGGTTTCCAGACGGGCACGTAACTGTCTGGCCAGAATGGGTGATTGTCCGCCGCTGGAGATAGCGACAACGATTGGGGAACGATCTAGAACAGACGGCAGAATAAAGTCACACATCTCAGGTTGATCGGCCACATTGGCCAGAATCTTTTTAGCCTGGGCAGCATGGTAAACCTCAAGATTCACGCTTTCATCATCTGTAGCTGCAATAACCAGCGTCTGATCAGCAAGGTAATTCGGTGAAAATTTGTCGTTAATCCATTGCACCTTCCCCTGATAGTCTGCGTCTTCTAATAACTGACGCGACATCTCAGCAATTTCCGGGGCAATAATTGTGACCGTTGACTGAGCTTTTAATAATAAGCCGGCTTTGCGGGCGGCAATTTCGCCACCACCTACAACCAGACAATGACGATTCTTTAAATCAATAAATATAGGTAAATAATCCATCTTACTTCTATTGTGTTAAGGGTAATTCCACGGCTTGTAAAATATAGCCATCGGATAAATTCTGAATAAGTGCCACTAGTTTCAATTTGTCCTGCTGCCATTCAGGCATAAGTTTCACCTGATGTTCGATAAATGTTTCACCGGATGTCTCGAGCGCAAACGGCCCTAACCATTCACGCACCAAATTCTGGTGATTGAAAGTCTTTCCGGCATTATCGCCACCATGCACTTCACTGTTCACATCATCTTCAATAATCGCAATATACAGCTTGCTGTGTTGACGGTTTTCATCTCCAGTCACCTGACTGCGACTGTCGATCATTAACGCATCATCAATCCGATAAGCTGATAAACGAATCTTAGCCTGGGCATCAAACTCATTAAGAAAACTGACAGCCTCCTGCAGATTTTCCCGCCAATTTGGCAACGATTCGCCACTGAGCACAAATTCCGGCGTGTAAATGGTCTGATAGCGATTCAACAACGCTAATTGCTTCTGCCGTTCGGAAAAAGCCGGTTTGGCAAAAGCATCGACCCAGCCTTTTTGATCATTCAGATAATCAATATGAAAACCTAAAACAATATAGTTAAGCTCAGTATTATTTTGCTGTTGTTGATATAACCAGCGTTCGGCAGGAGGGCAACTGCCACAACCTTCTGAAGTAAATAATTCCAGTACTGCGGTATGTTTAGGATCACTAACGGCATGCCAGCGTTCTGCATGAGCGGTTAATGGCAATAAAACCAATGTCAGCCAAAATAGTTTATCTACAGACAGCTTCATATCAGCCTCCTTCAGATCAACTGGTTTTTATTCGTTCAGACCCGGAGATGCTGTGGAAATTTTTTGCGACATATCCTGAATTTCAGCGAGTTCGCGCAGTACAGCCGTGGCATAACTTCCCGGCCCCAACTCAAACTCTAACAGTAAACTGCTCTCGTTGATAAATTGCCATTGAAAATTCTGCGGGAATAATCGCAATGCTCGACGTTCCTGACTTAAGCCCAGCTTTTCCAATTGCTGCTGCCAATCTTGCCAGTCAGCCAAAACCGATTGTTCCAGAGCAAGCGTCTCGCCTTTACTGATAGCCTCACCTTTCCCCCATAAAGGACCGGTTGGATGAATATCCATTTCCTTGATCCGCTGTTCAAGCACATCATCTTTGCTTTCTGCGACAAAATAACTGGCTCGGGTACCGGCCAGTAACATCACATCACCTGCCAGCATTTGGTTCCAGTTGTTTTGACGAATACGTTCAGCCATTACCAGATTAAATAACCAGGAACGCGCAGCGGAAATAATGATACTGCGTTGATTACGCTTTTTCGGTTCGGTGCCTTCGGTGAACCATTGATCGGCTTTTTTCAGATTATTGCCAAAATGGCCAAAGCGTTGTTCAGCAAAATAATTTGGTACACCCTGCTCGGCAATTGTTTGCAGATTCTTTTCCCAGATAGCCGCATCGCCGGTGATATTAGTTAAACGCAATCGAAAACGATTGCCAGCCAGCGCGCCGCGTTTTAATTTTTTGCTATGCCGTACAGCTTTAATGATTTTGATTTGTTCATTTTCAAACGCCAGCCAGTCTGGTTCCGGCAAGCCTTGTAAGTTGACACTGAACCATTGCGAAGTCACCGCATGGCGATCTTTAAGTCCGGCATAGCCAACCGCAACGGGTGAAACACCTGCAAATCGGGCTATTTCCTGCGCCAGCCAATCCGTGTTGGTATCGGTTTTCTGCACGTATAACCAGACGTGTGAACCTTCGCCTTCAGGCGAAAATGGCAGATGTTCTTCCACTTCAAAATAAACTGCTTTTTCACGCAATTGACCACTGCAAGTTGCTGCACTGTCAGATTGGCGCGGCAATGATAAATAATCAAAATGTTTCAAACCGATTCAACCTTTTTAATAAGCGCAACAGCATGAGCAGCAATACCCTCTTTGCGCCCTGCAAATCCGAGTTTTTCGGTAGTAGTAGCTTTGATATTAATTGAACTGGGATCAATCTGCAGATCACTGGCCAGCAACTCACGCATTTGTGGGATAAATGGCGCTAATTTTGGAACCTGAGCGACTACCGTTGCATCGACATTGCCAACCTGCCAGCCAGCAGCAGCCAAATCATCATAAACCCGGCGTAATAACACACGACTATCAATGCCTGCGAAAGCCATATCCGTATCCGGAAAATGGTGACCGATATCCCACCAACCGGCAGCGCCTAATAAGGCATCACATATCGCATGAATCAAAACATCACCATCAGAGTGGGCTTCTAGGCCATGCGTATGTGGAATTGTCACCCCGCCGATAATTAACGCGCAGTTTTCAGCAAACCGATGTACATCATAGCCATGACCAATTCTCACGCAGCTTCTCCATTTTCCTGTTGCTGTAAAAATAACGCGGCTAATGCCAGATCCTGCGGCAAGGTAATTTTGATATTGTCAGCATGACCAGCAACAATTTTAGGGTTCAAACCCATAAACTCCATTGCGCTGGCTTCATCAGTAACATTGATATTGGCTTGTCTGGCCTGAGTTAATGCTTCAGACAACGCCATTAAGCGAAACATCTGCGGCGTAGCAGCCCGCCATAGACCACTACGATCAACTGTAGCTTCGATATGATTATTGGCATCAACTCGTTTAACGGTTTCGGTTAAAGGCACACCTAAAATTCCACCGACAGGATCATTGCCTAATTGTTGCAACATGGCATCAATATCACTATGTCTAATGCAGGGTCTCGCTGCGTCATGTACTAACACCCATGGATTTGTGTCCGTCAGGTTCTGTAACAACTGTAAAGCATTGCTGACTGATTCTGCCCGGTCATCGCCGCCTATCGTGGTGTGAACCGGCCAATCAGTGGGTAAATTCAAAGAATGCCAATAGGGATCATTTGCTGATAAGGCAATAACAACCCCTTCAATTTGTGGATGGCTGACCAAACGGCTTAAGGTATGAAAAATAACCGGATGATTATTCAACAATAAATACTGCTTTGGGCGATCGGCTTGCATCCTGCTGCCGATCCCCGCCGCCGGGACAATTGCCCAGACTTTACTGCTCATTTTCAGGTATATCGATGATATGAAAAAAAGTTTCTTCGGGTTTCACCATACCCAGTTCACTACGAGCACGTTCTTCAAGCGCATCGAGGCCACTTTTCAAATCAGCAACCTCAGCAGCTAACACCTGATTGCGTTCTTCTAACTTAGAATTATCAACTCGTTGCTTTTCTACTGTGTGATGCAAACGCAATAAAGCCGGCAAGCCATCATGGCTGAGCCACAAACGATATTGCAGCATCACAAATATAAAGGTCAGTACAATAAGTACTGTTTTCATGCAGCGAATATCATCTAGATGGAAATGCCTGCAAACCAGGATAAACCGCGGCGTCACCTAATTCGGCTTCGATGCGCAGCAATTGATTGTATTTAGCAACGCGATCCGAACGTGACAATGAACCCGTCTTGATTTGTCCACATTGGGTAGCAACGGCCAAATCAGCAATAAAAGTATCTTCGGTTTCACCACTGCGATGTGAAGCAATCGACTTGTAGCCCGCCTCAGCCGCCATATTCATCGCGTTGAGCGTTTCACTCAATGTGCCAATTTGATTTAATTTAATCAAAATTGCATTGGCAACCTTCGCTTCAATACCTTGTTTCAAGATGGCGCTATTGGTGACAAATAAATCATCACCGACCAACTGGATACGATCACCCAAACGATCGGTTAACAGTTTCCAGCCATCCCAATCGTTTTCATCCATACCATCCTCAATGCTGATGATCGGATATTTGTTGCACCAGCTTTCTAAAAGATCGGTGAACTCGGCAGCTGTCAGGCTACGTTTTTCAGATTCGAGGCGGTACATTCCATCTTTATAAAACTCGGAACTGGCCACATCCAGCGCAATCATGACATCACGGCCAGGTTCATAACCAGCATTACTGATGGCTTGCATAATCAGCTCCATCGCAGCTTCATTTGAAGACAAATCAGGAGCAAAGCCACCTTCATCACCAACAGCAGTATTCAAGCCCTGAGCCAATAAAACCATTTTTAAATGGTGGAAAATTTCGGTGCCAGCACGTAACGCATCTTTGAAGCTTTTTACACCGACTGGAACAATCATAAATTCCTGAAAATCCACACTGTTATCAGCATGCGAACCACCGTTAATGATATTCATCATCGGCACCGGTAAAGTAACGGCTTTATCACCACCAAGGTGGCGAAATAGAGACACACCTTTCTCAGCTGCGGCAGCAACAGCCGTTGCCATCGAAACCGCTAAAATGGCGTTTGCACCAAGGCGTTGTTTATTCTCAGTACCATCGCAGGCGATTAATTTGTCATCCAGAGCGTTTTGTTCAAAACAATCCATGCCGATAACAGCAGAGCGTAATTCGTTATTGATTGCTTCAACGGCTTTGGTAACGCCTTTACCCAAATAGCGTGATTTATCGCCATCGCGTAATTCGATTGCTTCGCGCGCGCCAGTTGAAGCACCTGAGGGTACTGCTGCCCGGCCCATAGCACCGCTTTCCAGAATAACGTCTGCTTCAACTGTTGGGTTGCCACGAGAATCCAAAATCTCACGACCACGAATATCAATAATTTTGCTCATAATTTTCTCCGATGAATGAGGCGAAGAAGCCGGATAAGAATCCTTTTCCGATCTTAAATTATCTATTACAGATAGGCGTCTTCGATAAAGTCTTGTTGTTTAACTGTTTTGTCGATAGCGACCAATGTCTCGAGTAATGCCTGCATTTTAGCTAACGGCCAGGAATTGGGGCCATCGCTCAATGCTTTTTCCGGGTCCGGATGGGTTTCCATAAACAGACCGGCAATACCTGCGGCAACAGCAGATCGTGCCAATACGGGCACGAACTGTCTTTGACCGCCACTTTTACCACCTTGACCGCCAGGTTGCTGCACCGAATGGGTCGCATCAAATACGACTGGGCAGCCCATATGACGCATCGTCGGCAAACCACGCATATCCGAAATCAAAGTGTTATAACCAAATGAAGTACCACGTTCACACAACATGATTTGCTGGTTGCCGGTTGATTTGGCTTTATCCGCAACATGTTGCATATCCCACGGAGCTAGAAACTGGCCTTTTTTAATATTGACTGGCAAGCCTTGGCTGGCCACATTAATAATAAAATTTGTCTGACGGCACAAGAATGCTGGGGTTTGTAATACGTCCACTACACTGGCAACTTCAGCCAATGGCGTATCTTCATGTACATCGGTCAGAATCGGCAGACCAAATTCTTTTTTGACCTTTTCCAGAATCGCCATACCGGCTTCAAGTCCCGGTCCGCGATAGGTTGAAGTTGAAGTGCGATTGGCTTTATCAAATGAAGATTTATAAATAAACGGGATACCGAGTTTATCGGTCATTTCTTTTAACTGACCTGCAACATCCATCGTCATCTGTTCACTCTCAATGACACAGGTTCCGGCAATCAAAAATAACGGCTGTTTGCCACCCACTTCATGACCACATAATTGCATTACTGCTGTCCTCGTTTTTTATGATTTGTCAGTGCGGCATTGATGAAACCCTCGAACAGACGATGACCATGTCTTGGGGTCGAGGTAAATTCCGGATGAAACTGACAAGCAACAAACCAGGGGTGACCAGGGATTTCAATCATTTCCGCCAAAGAATTGTCTTTGGACATACCAGAAAACAGCAAGCCAGCATCTTCTAATTGTTGTTTGTAATTGTTATTAAATTCATAACGATGACGATGACGTTCAACGATTTCATCAGCACCATATATTTGCTGTGCCAAGGAGCCCGGTTTGAGTACGCATGGATAGCCACCCAAACGCATCGTGCCACCCAAATCGGAATCGTGGTCACGCTGCTCGACGCTGCCATCTTCCTTTTGCCATTCGGTAATTAAACCAATGACCGGATGTGGCGTGTTGGCATCAAACTCGGTACTGAACGCATTAGTCAGGCCGGCTTTGTGACGAGCATATTCGATCACCGCAACCTGCATACCCAGACAAATACCCAGATAAGGAATGTTATTTTCACGGGCGTATTGCGCTGTGGAGATCATGCCTTCAACACCGCGCTTGCCAAAGCCTCCGGGAACCAGAATCGCGTCCATATTGGCAATGCAATCTGTGCCGGTTTTTTCGATCATTTCGGAATCGACATAATGCACATTAACTTTGGTACGGGTATGAATACCCGCATGCACCAGCGATTCTGAAAGTGATTTATAGGCTTCGGTCAGCTCCATGTATTTGCCGACCATGGCGATATTTACTTCGCCCTGTGGGTTAGACAGGTTTTCATAGACCTGTTGCCATTGGCTCAGATCAGCTGGTTTGGCATCCAGACCCAGTTGTTTCACCACAATGTCATCAAGACCTTGTTTGTGTAATTCCATCGGAATTTTGTAAATGCTGTCAACATCAATACAAGTAATAACTGACTTTTCTGGCACGTTGGTAAACAATGAAATTTTACGACGTTCGGATTCCGGTAACGGTCGATCCATACGACACAGCAATACATCCGGTTGAATACCGATAGTGCGTAATTCTTTAACAGAGTGTTGCGTTGGTTTGGTTTTAATTTCACCAGCAGAAGCGATATACGGCACCAGCGTTAAGTGAATAAACAACGCACGATCACGACCCAGTTCAGTCGCCATCTGCCTAATGGTTTCAAGAAACGGCAGCGACTCAATATCGCCGACCGTACCGCCGATTTCAATCAGTGCCACATCTGCATCACCTGCGCCCTCAAAGATGCAGCGTTTGATTTCATCAGTGATATGCGGAATGACCTGTACCGTATTGCCGAGATACTCACCCCGACGTTCTTTACGAATAACATTTTCGTAAATCTGCCCGGTAGTATGGTTATTACGGCTGGTCATATTGGCATCAATAAACCGCTCGTAATGGCCCAGATCCAAATCGGTTTCAGCACCATCATCCGTTACAAAAACCTCACCATGTTGCAGTGGGCTCATTGTGCCGGGATCGACGTTAATGTAGGGATCAAGTTTAACCATGGTGACTTTGAGGCCACGGGCTTCGAGAATCGCTGCCAGTGAAGCCGCCGCGATTCCCTTACCGAGAGACGACACAACACCACCAGTGACAAATATAAATTTAGTCATATTATGGAGAGTTTTTGCAATAGCGGTGCAGCCAGAATAGCCACACTCAAAAATATCGTCATAAAGTATCAGAATTGCCCGATTCGCTCAATCAAAATCTCCCTGACAAATACGCTCTATCATCGGTACCCAGCCCGTTTGGTCAGATTGTGGCTTGGCTGTTTCAGCCCACCCATAACCGACAATTGCGACTAACTGCTGATCTGCAAATAACAAAGGGATGCTGTCACGTTGCCAAACCGGAATCTGCCATTGCTGAAATAATTTTTTCAAAGTTTGATGATGAGCCTTTCCTGCCAGCTGGATTTTTTCACCACCTTGACGATTTTTCAATGTCAGACCGGCGCTAAATAATTCTGCACGAATTCCCTTGCCCTGTTCTGTCTTCCAGACCAATCGATGCTCTTCATCCAGCAACCTTGGTAGTTGATTGTGGATCTGCTCTGATGAACATATTGGAGAGAGTACTAACGAGCTGTTCAGATACAACCTGTTTTGATAGCGTCTGGCAACATATTCATGCCAAATAACCTGCGGTTGAGCATTGATAGCAGCCAAGCAAACTTCATCCAAAATGCGTTGTAAATTTATCCGTGATGGCAGTGCCATATTCAACTTGGCCATAAAAAATCGCAGCACATTACGCTGTCGCGGTTCGCTTAACATCAGCAATTTATCTATGCTTAAACTGCCGTCTTGCAGATCCGCTTCGAGCTTAAGCAAATCTTCCTGCGCCAACTCATCTAGCAGAGTTTGGCTTTCCTGCAGGTTTTGCGCGGAACGTGCCAGATTTTGATTGATGGCAGGCCAACGGTTTTGTAGCAACGGCCAAACTTGATGTCGTAAAAAATTACGATTTATCTCGGTATTTTGATTGCTGGGATCTTCAATCCACTGCAACTGGTGGGCGGTGGCGTACTCCAATAGATCTTCACGAGAGATAGCTAACAAGGGCCTGACAATTCTCATGGTTTGCCACACCGACATAGCTTTCATCGCACCTAAGCCGCGATTTCCGGCACCGCGTAGTAATTGCAGCATCAGAGTTTCAGCCTGATCTTGTAAATGCTGGCCAGTCAGCAAAATGCCATCGTCGTTGATCAGTTTAGCGATTGCGTCATAGCGAGCACTGCGGGCGGCCGATTCAAGTCCCGACTGTCTAATATCAGTCACGTTAACTTTCAGGTAATGAAATGGCAGTTGTAAGGATTCAGCAATCTTTTGGCAATGCTCTGCCCAATCGGCTGATTGGGATTGCAATTGATGGTCTACATGGACCACCTGGATAGTGTGAGGAAATTGACTACGATGTTGTGCCAATAGATGCAGCAACACATGGGAATCCATTCCGCCGCTATAGGCTACCCATAAAGTAGACGATCCGCAGAGTTTGCGGATCGTTTTAATCACTAATTTTGTGTCAAGCGACACTTGGAAAATCTAAGGAGATTCACGTTCAACAGGCTCTAGCCTTCAAAGGCACCATAAGCTAATAAACGTTGTTGACGACGTTTAACCAGTTCATCAACCGACATCGCTTTTAACTGTTTCATTTTGCCATCGATTGCTGTTTTGATATTTGCCATCAGCGCTTCGGGATCACGATGCGCACCGCCTAATGGTTCTTTGACGATTTCATCAATCAGCCCCAGCGATTTCAATCTATCCGACGTCACACCCAGTGTCGCGGCAGCATCTGAGGCTTTTTCAGCACTTTTCCATAAAATGGATGCACAACCCTCAGGAGATATAACGGAATAAATACTGTATTGCAGCATCATCAAATGATCAGCAACACCGATCGCCAATGCTCCACCAGAACCACCTTCACCGATAACGGTGCTGATGATAGCGTTTTTAATTTGGCCATTTCAAACAGGTTCCGGGCAATTGCTTCACTCTGACCACGCTCTTCCGCGCCGATACCAGGGTAAGCCCCAGGAGTATCAATAAAGGTTAATACCGGCATGCCAAAACGTTCGGCCAATTTCATTACCCGTAACGCTTTGCGATAGCCTTCTGGGCGTGGCATACCAAAATTGCGCGCCACTTTTTCTTTGGTATCACGGCCTTTTTGATGACCAATGACAATCACAGGTTGACCGTTAAAACGGCCCATTCCGGTAATTAATGCCTGATCATCTGCGTAGGCACGATCACCATGCAGTTCTTCAAAGTCGGTAATCAGATGTTTGATGTAATCAAATGTGTAAGGGCGCTGTGGATGGCGCGCCATTTGAGTAACTTGCCATGGCGTTAATCCGGAAAAAATGGAGCGCGTTAGCGATTCACTTTTTTCCTTCAGCTTCTGAATCTCTTCAGTGATATTCAGATCGCTGTCATTGCTCATGTAGCGAAGTTCGTCGATTTTAGCTTCCAGCTCGGCAATAGGCTGCTCGTAGTCAAGGAAATTCAACTGCATTACAAAATTACCTTCGAATCAAAATAGGTCGATTATACACGCACTAGGGCTTGCTGATCTTTCATATCTTCCACTGCTGACGACTATGAAAGATCAGCAAGCCCTATGGTTACGCTCAGCTGAGGATTAATTCATCATCCGAATCATTATCATCGTGGGATGCCCCCATGCGGATTTCCAGACTCAAGTCATTACGTGAATCGGCATTACGCAGTGCATCTTCTTGAGAAATTTTGCCTTCCCGATACAACGCCAACAGGGCCTGATCAAAGGTAATAGTGCCGGGTTCACTGCTTTCTTTCATGGCATCTTTAATCGCGCTGATCTGACCTTTGTTAATCAATTCAGCGATATACGGTGAACTGAGCATCACTTCTACTGCGGGTACCAATTTTCCATCTTCAACCGACGGTAATAAACGTTGCGAAATAATTGCTCGCAGATTCAGCGATAAATCCATCAGGATCTGCCGATGCATCATTTCCGGGAAAAAGTTAATGATGCGATCCAATGCCTGATTGGCATTATTGGCATGCAATGTCGCTAAACATAAGTGACCTGTTTCAGAGTAATTGATGGCGTGCTTCATGGTATCCATATCACGGATCTCACCAATCAGGATCACATCCGGCGCTTCACGTAATGCATTTTTCAAGGCATTTTCATATGACAGAGTATCAATACCCACTTCGCGTTGCTGCACGATTGAACGTTGATGTGAATGCACAAATTCCAACGGATCCTCAATGGTCAGGATATGCGAACCGGAATTACGATTACGGTGACCGATCATCGCGGCTAATGTCGTCGACTTACCACTGCCGGTGGCACCAACGACCAGAATCAGACCCCGTTTTTCCATCACTACACTGCCTAGCACCTGCGGCAAACTCATTTCTTCAAAATTGGGGATATGGATGCGGATGTAGCGAATCACCATCGATACTTCACCGCGCTGCCGGAAGATATTGACCCGGAATCGACCTACACCATGCACTGGCACCGCAAAGTTCATTTCCAATGTTTTTTCAAACTCGGCGATCTGTTGTTCATCCATTAGCGAATAGGCTAACGCTTTCACTTCTCCGGTCAGCATTTTTTTGCTGCCAACGGGTCGAATCACCCCTTGAATTTTGACTTGCGGTTCAGTCGCCGTACAAAAAAACAAATCTGAGGCATTTTTATCAGCCATCAGTTTGAAATAAGGCATCATTTCCACGTTAGCAATCCTTTGAAGAATAAGCGTTTAAGTTGCAGTAATCGTACACGATAGATTTCAGACGACAAAGCCGATTTCATTACTTAATAGCGCACAGTCACAGTTTCACTTCCGGGCAGATCCGCCAGCTCTTTGAGCAGGGTATCCGATGGCGTAATTTGCCAGTCATGGCCCAGGCGAATCAATACTTCGGCATCCTGGTTGAGATATTTAAGCTCTACCGGAATCACACCACCACAAAACGGTGACATAACAGCTTGCATTTGTGCAATCCATTGTGAATCTTCGCCATGTTGTTTCACTGTAAGTTGAACGGCTTTACCAAATAATTCGCGCGCTTTCTGCAAGTCATAAACCGACTCGGCAGTTCCGGCAAGACCACCACTGAAGTTGTCTTGACCAATCTTACCTTGAATAACCACCAGCTTATCGGGCTGTATCACGCTCTGATATTGTTCATAGATATCGCCAAATACACGTACTTCCAGCCGCGCAGTCTGATCATCTAAGGTAATAAATGCCATGCGACTGCCGTTTTTGGATTTCATGGTGCGAATCGCTACTATCAAACCGGCAGTCAGTAATGGGATCTCATTTCGCTGGTAACCTTTGGATTCCGGTGCATCCAGTTCACTGATTTTTTTGGGAATAAATTGGGCCAGTTCATCAGCATAACGATCAATCGGATGTCCGCTTAAATATAAACCCAATGTCTCTTTCTCAGCTCGCAGTAACTGCTCTTCCTGCCATTCGGGAACATCTTCTAGTAAATCGGTTTGCGGTTGATCGGCATGTGATGGCTCGGCCAGACCAAATAAATCATTCTGACCACTATCGGTATCGCGACGATGCTGTTCTGCAATTTGCATCGCCCTACTCAGGCTTGCTTCCAGACTGGCACGATGTCCGCCCAAAGAATCAAATGCACCGGCTTTGACTAATGACTCCATCACTCGGCGGTTGATTTTTTTCAGCTCGACCCGACGACAGAAATCAAATAAAGAGGTAAATGCTTCTCCCTGTTCACGTTCTGAAACTATACCGGCCAAGGCTGATTCACCGACGCCTTTAATAGCACCCATGCCATAACGGATGGTGGTTTCATTTTCCACGGTAAACTGGATTTTGCTGAAATTCACATCCGGTGGCAGCACGGTGAGATTCATATCCCGACATTCATCAATCAGTCCGACGACTTTATCAGTATTGTCCATATCCGCTGACAATACTGCCGCCATAAACGCTGCCGGATAATGGGCTTTCAGCCAGGCCGTTTGATAGGCAACTAATGCATAAGCAGCTGAATGCGATTTGTTAAAACCGTACTCAGCAAATTTTTCCATCAAGTCGAAAATCGGTCCGGCGGTATTTTCTTCGATGCCGCGATTTTTCGCGCCTTCGAGGAAGATTTGCCGCTGCTTGGCCATTTCCTCAGGCTTTTTCTTACCCATCGCCCGACGCAACATATCGGCGCCGCCCAGACTGTATCCGGCCAGGATCTGCGCGATTTGCATTACCTGTTCCTGATAAACGATAACCCCATAGGTGGGTTTCAGAACGGGTTCTAAATCAGGATGCGGGTAGTCGACTTTGGCACGACCATGCTTACGATTAACAAAGTCGTCAACCATGCCCGATTGCAACGGGCCGGGTCGGAACAGGGCTACCAAAGCGATAATGTCTTCGAAATTATCCGGTTGCAGTCGTTTGATAAGCTCTTTCATACCACGCGATTCCAACTGGAATACCGCCGTGGTTTCACACCGTTTCAACAAATCGTAACTGGGCTTATCATCCAGCGGCAGCAAGGTGATATCAATCTTGTCAGCTTCGTCAGCCGGCAACATCGCCTTAACATTTTTAACCGCCCAATCGATAACCGTCAGGGTTTTCAGGCCTAAAAAGTCGAATTTGACCAGGCCCACACTTTCTACGTCATCTTTATCATATTGCGACACCAGCCCGGCGCCATTTTGCTCACAATACAATGGGGTGTAATCGGTCAGTTTTTTTGGTGCGATGACCACACCACCGGCATGTTTACCGACATTTCGGGTCAGACCTTCCAGCTGCAACGCCAAATCAATCAAGCCGCGAACATCTTCTTCCTTGTCATAACGCTCTTTGAGCTGCGGCTCTTGTTCCAGCGCCTTACTCAGTGTCATTTTCAGTTCAAATGGCACCAGCTTGGCCAGCTGATCAACCATGCCATAAGGATGACCTAAAACACGACCTACATCGCGCAATACCGCTTTGGCGGCCATGGTACCGAAGGTAATGATCTGCGAGACATGATCCCGGCCGTAATGACGAGACACATAATCGATAACCCGATCCCGGCCATCCATACAAAAGTCGACGTCAAAGTCAGGTAAAGATACCCGTTCTGGGTTCAAAAACCGTTCAAACAGCAGATCGTATTGCAGCGGATCAATATCGGTAATTTTTAAGGCATAGGCCACCAGAGAGCCGGCACCGGAACCCCGCCCCGGACCTACCGGAACGCCATTGTTTTTAGCCCAGCGGATAAAGTCGGCAACAATTAAAAAGTAACCGGGAAAACCCATTTCATTAATAACGTCGAGTTCAATCTGTAACCGCGACTCATACTCGGCGCGTTTTTGTTCACGGATGGTTTCATCCGGAAACAACACCGGCAATCTTTCAGCTAATCCCTCAAACGATTCTTTGGAGAAAAATTGCGCCAGCGTCATGCCATCTGGCACCGGGAAATCCGGCAAGTAATGTTCGCCCAGCGTTAGTGGAACATTACAACGTTTGGCTATTTCAACTGTGTTGCTGATGGCTTCGGGAATATCCGCAAACAAGCGCACCATCTCTTCCGGGCTACGCAGATATTGCTGTTCAGAATACATCCGTGGTCGACGCGGATCATCGAGCAATCGGCCTTCATTAATACAAACTTTGGCTTCATGCGCTTCAAATTGATCCGGAGTTAAAAACCGCACATCATTGGTG
Source organism: Methylophaga sp. SB9B (assembly GCF_004832235.1). NCBI lineage: Bacteria > Pseudomonadati > Pseudomonadota > Gammaproteobacteria > Thiotrichales > Piscirickettsiaceae > Methylophaga > Methylophaga sp. SB9B. The sequence goes on along the minus strand of NZ_SSXS01000003.1, from coordinate 26,316 downwards.
GCAACCACTGGCAGATCGAGTTCACTGGCAAGCTGTAATGCTTGTTGAATATAACGTTCTTCATCTTCGCGGCCAGTACGGATCAGTTCCAGATAAAAACGATTGGGAAACAGCTGCATCCAGTGTCTGGCAAGTTGTTCAGCTTCTGCTTGGCGACCGCCCAGCAAATCACGGCCTAACACCCCTTCACGCCCGCCACTTAAACAAATCAAGCCATCTGTTTGCCCGTCAAGCCATTCAGGTTCCAGCATGGGCACACCCAGATGCTGTCCTTCGGTATAGGCTCTGGAAATCAAACGCGACAGGTTGTGATAGCCCTCCATCGTGCTGCACAGCAACACCATACGCAGGCTTTTTTTGCTGTCGCTACTGTCCCGCAACCGGATATCGGCACCCAGAATCGGTTTGACCCCAGCCTGCATTGCCGCGCTGTAAAGTTTGACGGCGGCAAACAGGTTATGTTGATCAGTAATGGCAATCGCCGGCATGCCAGACGCAGCAGCAGCCTTGACCAGCGGTTTGATACGAACCAGGCCGTCAACCAAAGAATAATCAGTGTGTAAATGAAGGTGTACGAATTGCGAGGTCATTAGACAGTTATTTAATTCAAAGCAAAATGATAACACTGCCAGCTGACAGTATCAGACTGATCTATCGATAAATGATCAGGCAAGATCCAGTTGCCGATCGGTATCAGGAGCATAGTTGGCAACGGTATAAACCGCCTGTTTCCATTGCTCGCTGGCCATCAGTGTATCGCGATCAATCGGATGTCGGCCATGCAGTCGCACCAGACGCATATGTCTTAGCGGATCGGCTTCACATTTCAGATTATCCAGCACACTTTCGACTTCAGCCGGATTATTGCACAACAACAATAAATCACAGCCTGCAGCCAAAGCTGCTTCAGCGCGGGCCGTACTGTCACCCATTATTGCAGCACCGGCCATGCTCAAATCATCACTGATGACTGCGCCCTGAAAGCCCATACGTTTACGCAGAATTTCCTGAATCCAGTATGGCGAAAAACCAGCCGGCAGACTGTCGCATTTTTCATAAACAATATGTGCCGGCATGATGCCTGCCAAGGTATGTGAACATAGTTGGCGAAACGGCAACATATCGGCCTGCCACATATCTTCCAGATGACGTTTATCAACTGGTAACCCCAGATGAGAATCCACTTCCACGGCCCCATGACCGGGAAAATGCTTACCGACAGCCGCCATTGAAGCCTGTTTCATACCGCTGATATAGGCGGCAGCCAGTTTGGTGACCGCTTGCGGATCACGATGAAACGCACGATCACCAATCACTTCACTAATGCCGTAATCCAGATCCAGAACCGGTGCAAAACTGAAATCCACTCCGACAGCGCGTAACTCTGCGGCCATTAACCAGCCAGTCACTTCTGCCTGCTTAAGCGTTTGCTGTGGATGTTGCATGTAATGCTGTCCCAGCGTTCCAACAGGTGGCAGTCTGCTAAAACCTTCACGGAAACGCTGAACCCGACCACCTTCGTGATCGACAGCAATAATCAGATGTGGTTGTCTCAGCGCGTGAATTTCTGTTGTCAGTGCAGCAATTTGCTCGGGAGATTCATAGTTACGACTGAACAGGATGACGCCGCCCACTAATGGATGTTGGAGAATTTCTCTTTCTTTCTCGCTGACTGTAAAGCCAACCAGATCGACCATTAATGGGCCTAGTGTCATGTTAATACCTTATTCGTGAATAAAGACTTTCAGGCCCGGTTTGACCAGATCAAACAATGCCAGCAAATCCTGATTATGCATGCGGATACAACCGTGAGATTTGGCGATGCCCATGGGCTCGCTATCCGGTGTGCCATGTATATAAATATAGCGACGCATTGTATCAACATTTCCCAGTCGATTCTTGCCAGGCTCTAATCCGCTTAACCAAAGAATCCGCGTTAAAATCCAGTCTCTATCGGGGAACTGTCCGGCCAATTCGGGACTATAGATTTCACCGGTGGGTCTTCTGCCACGAAAGACGGTATTCACTGGCTGGCCTTCGCCGATACAGGCTCGAATCGTGTGCCATCCCCTTGGCGTGCAGCCCGAGTTTTCTTGTTCGCCAGCACCAGTTAATGCGGTTGAAACGGCTGCGGAAAACACCACCTCATCATGCAACCAAAGCTCACAAAGTTGTTTATCGAGTGAAATATCCAGATAGTGAATTGGCATAGTATTCAATTAACATTCAACCCGCTGTTGGAGAAAATAGTCAGTGCTTTTTTGGATGATAAGCTTGTGATACACCCGACCAAGTGTATAACTGTGATGCGGTGAGCGGCAACAAACTCAGTAGCGCCACCCACAGGAAATAATCGGCTAAAGATTGTCGTGGCATGCGTTGTTCCAGCATTAAGGTCTGATAATGCTGTTGATCTATCGTTGCCATTGCTTCGGAAAACTCTTCCAGTGATCCCGCTTCAAAAGCTCGATACGGAACCTCCAACGTGTTAAAGAAATTATGTAACTGCCGTTCCGGCGCACCTTGCCATAAGATACTTTCGCCCGGCTTTTCGTCTAGGGTCATACCAGTGACTGAACGCATATAAATCCAATACAAGGTCAGTTGATTTTCGCGTAACAATTGGCTGATCTGTTGCTCTTGTTCCGTGGATAAAATTTGTCCGCCATCAGAAATAAGCAGCACAATTCGCGCACCACGATAGGTTTCGCCATCAAACATTTTTCCCGCTTGTTTTAACGCCACAGCGATATCTGTCTTGGTTAGACCTCGCCCCAAACCACCAGCTTCAATTGTTGCCAATGTGGTTTCTTTGCTATAGGTCAATGGCAAAATAGTCGTGGCCTGCTCACTGAACAGCAGATAAGCAAATCGGTCATCAGGCCGACTGTTTACAAATTCTGTTAAATAATAGCGGGCAACACTGCGTTTACTCTCTTTAAAATTCATTTCAGTAGAAAGTCGAAAACGGTGTCGTCGGGCAAAAGGTTGATCCATGCTACGACTACGATCCAGCAATATAATGACCTCGGCTCCCTGCCCGCTGCGCTGTACTGTATGTTCAGGAATATGTGGCCCGGCCAGAGCCATAATGAGTGATGCTAATGTCACAGAAGCTAACAAATGCAGGGTAAAACCAATTACAACGGAAGCACTATCCTTGGGTAACAATGCCTGCCAGACGATTTGCTTTTCGTTATTGCGACTCAGCCATGGCAATACTGCCAGTGGCAGCAGATAAAGCAGATATGGGTTAGACCAACTCATGCTTTACCTTTAACCATTAAAATCAGCGAGAAGTCATGTCGATAAAATCCATTTCATCATGACATAGTAAGAAGCATTTTAATCATGCTGCTTAATAAACAAACTGTATGGTAAAAACACCAGAATCAACAAAATCAATGCAATTGATGCCAGCCAGACAAATAGATCGTATTTCACCGGCTGCTGACGGGTAACTGAAATCTTCTGCATTTCTTTAATCAGGTTTTGTGCAGATGTTGGTGATGAAATAAATTCAAAACCGACCCGTTTCGACACTGTTTCCATATGCGATTTCTTTTGCGAGGACATATGTTCGGTACGTGGGCGGTTTTCATTTAACTCGGCTGCATCACCCCGGCTTGAGGCATATACATCGCGATGCATAACTTCATTGATTCCCCAATAGCCTTCAATTTCGCCAAACTCGTTGGTTTTAGGAATCGGCAATAAGTCACTACCACCAATGCCCACAATAATTCCTGGAACTTCGCCTGGAGTATCGGTGAACTTCGGAAACAGTGTTTCATGCACGGGAGGTGCTTCATGACCGTCGGTTAAAAACACCACTGTGGGTTGCGGCGTGATTTCCTTAGCTTGACGGATAGCCGTGTAAAGCGCTTTAGACATTTCACTGGAGCGTGCCCAAGCCATAGTCGGATGAAACTGCGACAGCATCTGCATCAGATCATGATAATTGGCACACACCTCGACCGGCGTCATCAGAATCAAACTGCGTGCTTCACTAAATACCGCCAACCCTGCATGTGAGCCACACGGCATACTGAGGATAGCCTGACGGGTATATTCTTTGGCCCAGTCCAGTCGATTAATATTTTCATTGCCAAACCTGACATCTTCAACATTCATGCTGTCGGTAATATCAATGACAAATAGGCTATCCATTACCTCGATTTCACGATCAATCGGTGGCAACCAAAGCGCTGCAATTATCATCAACAGCCCAATCAACATGACCAGTGCTGTTAAAAATATGCGTTTGGGATAACTCAAACTCATGGCAGATCAACCTTAAATGCCTTGGTTTCAATACTACGTTCGCTGTAGATTTCCTGTTTGTCGAAATTGCCATCCATATCAGGATCTTCCGGCACCAAACGTAAAGCTACTTCGAGGTTAAAGCGTGCATCCCAGAAAGTGGGTTGCTGTAACAAGGCACTGCGGTAATCCTGTTTAGCCAACTCAACTAAAGGAATCATTCGAGGATCATTGCCTTGCATGGTCATGGCTTCACGTAGATTGATATTGCCTCGGTTGAAATAGGCTGCCGGCAACCATTGCCCTTGCTGACTTGCCAACACCAAGGTGAATTGTTCCAAAGCCGCATCGGTTTCTTCCTGACTTACCAGATAAGCACCTTGAGCAAAATGAGCTCGTGGGTGATCGGGTATGGATTCAAACTCCTGAGGGGCAGCCACAAACGCTTCGATCTCGGACTGACGCCACAATTGCCAAGCGGTAAAAGCCATTATCAGCAAGCTGATTATGAGTGTTGCCAGCAAACCCACTCGCAATAATTTCAATGTATTACTCATGTGCTTTTCGAACTCCCCAGTAACTGTATAAATGTGAGCTTGCCAATGGCAGCATAGCGAGCAAGGCTAACCATAAAAACCAATCGGCTTTAGGTTCGTGAGGTACCAGCTCTTCGACAATCAGCGTTTGATATTGCTGTTCATCAATTTCATCCATCGCTTTCGCAAAGTCTTCCAGTGAACCTGCTTCAAATGCCCGATAGGGAACGCCGATAGTTTTAAAAAACTCGTGAACTTTACGTTCAGGTATATCGGTATACAAAATATTGTCATTCTCTGAAGGTTCCAGCGTCATTTCCTGTCTGGACTTGAGATATATCCAGTAAATACTGAGATTCATCTCTTTATAGCGCTGGGTAATCAATTCCATCGCCTCATCGGTCATCAACTGACCACCATCAGATACCAATAAAACAATACGAGCACCACGATAAGGCTGATCTTCAAACATAATGGCTGAGTTCATCAATGCATCGGCCAAGTTAGTATCCGATAAGCCCTTACCCAAAGAATTAGCTTCAATGGTGTTGAGAATCGCTTCCTTGCTGTAGGTCAACGGCAGCAGATTGATGGAGTTGGTACTGAAAAATACAAATCCAAATCGATCATCTGGACGTTTTTTGACAAATTCCGTTAGATAGGTTCTGGCAACCCGACGCTTGGAGTTATCACCAGCAACCGAGTAATTCGCCGCCTGAGTGGTGACAGCAAATGCATCATCCATACTGCGACTGCGATCCAGCAATAGAACAATCTCTGCACCTTCGCCAAAGCGTTGCACAGTACGTTCCGGTATAGCTGGACTGGCAACCGCGAGTAATAGCGATGCAATCACCACGGAAGACAGTACTTTCAGACTTAAGCTAATGGTTCGAGATAGCGGATCGTGAGGTACTAACGCCGTCCATGCGACCGTTTTATCGAGATTGTTGTTGAACCATGGCAATAACGCCAACGGCAGCAGCAAAATCATCAAAGGATAAGCCCATTCGAGGCCAAACAGCATCATGCCATTTTCTCCCTCGCCCGACAGGCACGAGCCAGTTTGATCAAACTGTCAAAATCTGCAGATTGCTGCGAATTTCGGGCGAAATAGTGTGATGCCGATTGCTGATAAAAGCGCGTAATTTCGGGCTGCAAATCCACTAACCATGGGCAGCTATCCCACAACTGTTGTATCTGACTATAAATCACTACTGTACCTGCACTTTCATTGAAGGCGTGATGCATCACCCGGGTGGCCGAATCGACATCTTTATGACCGAACCAGCGTAGTTTATTCATCGAAAACACTGCTTTAGCAAACGGTAAACGTTTGCCAGGACGCAGACCGATATGCCAGATAAACCAGATCAATGCTGTTAACAGTGCAACTAACGTGGCATAAAACAGTTGTTTTTGTAACGGTGCGAAATCAGCTGCTAATAGCTGATGATCACCACGCAACGTCACTGTAGTTGCATCATCTGTTGTATTCAAAAAAGAACCTGCAGAAAAACTGGTCGATGGAATGGTTATTAGCTCCCCTGCCATTGTTCTTAGGGTATAGGTTGGTGTGGCAAGTTGGCGTGTTTCAGCTGGCACATTGACGAGCTGATAATGCAATTGCAGCTGCTCACCATCAGCAATGACTTCTTGCAGATATAACCACGGCCCATGACGTTTTCCGAGTTGCGGCAAACTATCCTGATCAATCTCACTGGTATTGATGGGTAAATTCACACTGGCAACAACCTCGTCACCAATCAATAAACCCCAACTGCGATCCAGAGTGATGGTGACTTCTTCAGCCATTAGCTGGCTGCTGAATATAAAACTGATAACAAAGATCAAACGACGCATTGTTTGCATTCCTATGATTTTTTCATGGCGGAGAAATACTGGGTCAGCTGTTGCGGAGTAACTTCTCCAGAGACAAAAAGCGGCTTGACGCGATAACGCATAAAGCAGGCCGTCAATTTCTCAAAGTGATCATCCAGTTGTTGTTGCCAACGTTTTTTGATGCCGGGACGGATCCACACACTATGACGCTTGCCAGTTTCGGAATCCCGCGTTTCTGTCCAGCCAGCATGTGAAGGCAAATGATCGACTTCATCATGCTGCCAGACGATAGGCACAACCGTGTAATGGGCAAGTTTGCGTAATGTGCGATCCACCAAATCAATATCACAACAAAAATCCGAAGCCAGGAACACAATTGCGCGTTTGCTGCTAATCAAATCTGCTGCATCAAACAAACCTTCCGCACCGGGTGCTGTTGGCGGAGTCGCGTTGATAATTTTTTCTGCAGCAACAGCAGGCATGCTGCGTTGTCTGGTAGGCATTACTGAGACATCTTTACGCCAGATCGCATCAAACCCAGCCATGGCAAAACGATCACCAAAGCGGATAGAGCTATGAGCAATCATATGCGCCAGTCGGGCAACTCGTTCGTTACTGACACTGGAAACCGACATCGATCGGCTTAGATCCGAGAGTAACCATAAGGTAATGGATGAACGTTGCTGATAACGTCGAACCAACCAGCGTTCCTGATTTCCTAAAGCTGAATCAGCAATATTGGTCCGTAAACTGGCTCTTACATCCAGACGCCGAGGATCTGGATAATCAAATAAATCAGCAAAACCGGCAAAACGATCACCGCTGCCCAAAGCTGTTCCGCTATGTGCACCGGGCACATGACCAAACACCTTATCCGGAAAGCGGTAGCTAAATTCCTGAGGTTGAATAGGCTTCATGAAGTTTGCCTACTTAAGGTGTAGCTATATGATCGCGTAACGCCTGAATAAATTGCGGCATCAACTGTTCACGGCGGCCATCATAGACCGGCGACAGGAACACGCGATGCGTGAGAGATGGCAATAATACAAAATGAATATCGTCGGGCAGAACATGATCACGGCCTTCCAACCAGGCACAAACTTTGGCAGCTCGCACCATCGCTGACATACCACGAACACTGGCTCCGGCCACGACCAGATCTTCAACATAAACATCCGGTAAAGTAATACCGAGTTTGTGTGGTTCCCAGCTGGCATCCCACAAACGCACGACATAGTTTTCAATTTCCGGTGAGACAAACACACTGTTTTGAATATCACGATCTAATTCATTGAGATCACGATAATTTAATAAAGGCGCGCCGATTGAACTGAGCAAAGCATCTACATCATGGAAAGCTGGATCAAAAATCAATTTACGGCGTGATTCATCTTCCAGTGGACGGCTGATATTGATTTCAAATAGAAAACGATCTCGCGCTGCAGCACTCAGTTCAAAGGTTTCTTCTTTTTCGACGGCATTACGATCAGCAAATACAATCATATGCGGGAAGCGATATTCTTTACCGAAGGCTTCAGCACTACGTTCGGCCATTGCTCTTAATAGTAAAGATTGAACTTGTGGGCGCGCCCGGTTGATTTCGTTAAAGAAAAACACCGCGGTTTCTTCACCTTTGGCAATCAGTGGGCCGGGCTCAATTACCGGCTTACCATCAGCATTCACCCAGGCACTGTAAAGAAGATCATTAGGCATTAAATCGACACTACCTTCGATACGACCGAAAGCACCACCCAAGGCTTTGGAAAAAGCACGCAGCAAAGTGGTTTTACCCACCCCGACACCACCTTCAAGTAAAACGTGACCACGGGCATGTAAGGCAATCAAAATCAAACGGATGGCCTGATGTTGACCAATCACCACATCATTGACTACTTTTTCCAGTGCCAACGCATGTTCACGAGCAGTATTCAGTTGCTGCTTATCCGACATTCTCTCTCCCCTTTTATTAGGTAATATTTTTTATTAAGACTTACTTATTCTAAGAGCTAACAGTAAGTCATTTGTGACTCTTCAAGCGATGCTTATAATTAAACTCTTAAGCGATAGACTAACAGCAAAAGTCCAGAAATCCCGTGTTAGCCATTTTTCTGGGAATTCAGCACTATCCACTCAGGTTTATGCTTTTAATTACTGCAGGAATCTATCATCAAACAGATGGATATGAAACCGACCAAACTATATGAACTTAAGAGCAAGCATACTCATATTGCTTTTTATGTCATGCATTAAACCTTGAAAGCCAAATCAGCACATCAGATATTTGCCCATGGACATCGGGCAAATTTCCCGTGTGATGCCAGCACGCTTTGCAGAGCACAAATCTACGCCTAGACTGTGCTCATTGTATATTCGGATAATCCATGAATCTCAGACTGCAGCTTTTCTTTAGAATCATGTTGATAGGTTTTGTCTGTCTGCTGGGGAGTGCCGGTTATGTTTTGTATCAGACCGATAAACAAGCCAAATTGGAAGCTGATTTAACCGCCCAACGTATTGAAAAACAATTGACTCAACAATTGCTGAAAATGTTTTCTCGCTATGATTATTCAGTCGCATTTCCAGATACCGATATCCTGCAACAACTCAACGGCGTGCCAGGCTCTTGTGTACAGTTTTTGTCTCGCACTGAAAGTCGCCGGCGTAGTTTGTGTAATGAAGTGATTCATGATGAAACACGGTGGCCACATTGGTTTGGTGAGATCTATCAAAAGCTGTTTCAGCCAAATTACGAAGCAAGCCGCCGTTTTTCATTTAATGCTATTACTTATGGCAACATCTTGGTGTCGCTAAATGTGGAAACGGAGATTGCTCGTGCCTGGAGTAATTTGCGGGCAGTATTTGGCATTCTGTCGGTGAGTATTTTTGCTGTCGCATTACTGGTATTTGTGACCATTCACCAACTACTACGCCCGGCTCAATTGATTGTTCGGGGATTAGAAAAAATGCACCAAGGCGACTTACAAACCCGTATTCCCAGTTTTGATATTGGTGAATGGCGACGAACCAGCGAAGCGATTAATGCTTTAGCCGCCAGTCAGCAACATATCATGGCCGAGAATCGTCAACTTGCCTTGAAACTGATTAATGCCCAGGAAGAGGAGCATCGTTATATCAGCCGCGAACTGCATGATGAGTTTGGTCAATGCCTGGCCGGTATCAATGCGTTGACCACCTCCATAAGCCAGACAGCGCGTAAAGATTGCCCCTCTATTCTCAGCGAAACCGAAGGCATCAGTCATATTACTGAACACATGATGTCGGCCTTACGGGGCTTATTAACACGTTTACGTCCGGCAGATGTCGATGAATTGGGCTTGACGCGCAGTTTGGAAAAATTGATTAAAAGCTGGAATCAGCGCACGGGTGGTGAAACTCAGTTCAATCTGCAAATAGCTGAAGGTGTTGATGCCCTTCCCGAACCACTGCCGGTCAATTTATATCGCATTGTGCAGGAATCACTAACCAATATCGCTAAACATGCAGATGCCAGTGAGGCCAATATCAAGCTGATGTTTAGCAGCCATGATCATCTGATTTTGCAGGTTGAGGATAACGGCAAAGCCAAACGCGAAAGTTTGAATCAACACATGGGCGTGGGATTATTGGGCATTTCGGAACGAGTTAATGCTTTAGGCGGAAAAATTACGATGGATACCCATAATGAAGGAGGCTTAAAACTGTTGATAGATTTACCGGTGAACCCGCCGGTTGATGTTTCCGCAGAGAATCCAAAATGACTGAAATAGACATAAAAATCCTGCTGGTCGATGACCATGCCATCGTACGTGAAGGTTATCGTTCATTACTACAAAAACAGCCTAATTTAACCGTTATTGCTGACGCGCGAGATGCCGCTGAAGCTATCAAAACTACAAAACCTTTCAGCCAGATGTGGTGATTATGGATATTTCCATGCCAGGGCAAAGTGGTTTGGAAGCGATTTCCCGCATCCGACAATATGATGCTCAGGCACGGATTCTGGTTTTCAGCATGCATCAGAATCCCAGCTTCGCTTTACAAGCCATTCGTGCAGGTGCATTAGGTTATGTCACCAAGAGTAGTGATCCTACCTTGTTAATTCACGGGATTTTTCAGGTCTATGAAAATAAACTCAGTTTGAGTCCGGATATCGCGCAGGCTTTAGCATTAGAAAAACTGGGACAGGATAAAGCCAGGCTGGATGATTTGACGGTCAGGGAATTTGAGATTTTGCGATTGTTGTTAGAAGCTAAAAATAATCAACAGATAGCTGATATTTTGAATATCAGCCCTAAAACAGTTTCCAATTCGCATTACATTATTAAACGCAAACTTGAGGTGAATTCAGATATTGAACTCACCCGCCTCGCCATTCGCATGAAGTTATTAAACCTACGCGATCTGATTGACGAGGCGGAATGAATTCGGTTTTGGCCGATATGGCTTACGCCGCTTTATCCTTATCATCAAACTCATTGCGGATAAGGTAATCAAACGCACCTAATGCTGCTCTGGCGCCCTCGCCCATTGCCATAATGATTTGTTTATATGGAATGGTCGTGACATCACCAGCGGCAAATACACCTGGCATTGAGGTGGCACCATGAGAATCAATTTCAATCTCACCATACTTGCTCAACGTTAACGTGTCTTTCAACCAGTCGGTATTGGGTAACAAACCAATCTGCACAAACACACCCGCCACTTCCACATGATGTGATTCTTCTGTGGCCCGGTCTTTATAGTTCAGACCATTGACCTTTTTGCCATCACCGGTAACTTCCGTGGTTTGGGCACCAATAATCACTGTCACATTGCTCAGGCTATGCAGCTTTTTCTGCAATATGGCATCGGCTTTCAATTCATCAGCAAATTCAAGCAAGGTCACATGACCGACAATACCAGCCAAATCAATTGCCGCTTCAACACCGGAGTTTCCGCCACCAATGACTGCAACGTGTTTGCCTTTGAATAACGGACCATCACAATGCGGGCAATATGCTACGCCATGACCACGGTATTCACTTTCGCCGGGTACACCAAGCTCACGCCAGCGGGCACCCGTAGCGATAATGATCGCTTTACTGAGTAATTTAGCGCCGCTTTCCAGCTCCACTTCAATCATTTTGCCTTGCTGGCGTAACTTATTGGCACGTTGCAGTTTCATCACGTCCACTTCATATTCCTTGACGTGTTCTTCCAGTGCGGCCACCAGCTTGGGACCTTCGGTTTCTTTGACTGAAATAAAGTTCTCAATCGCCAGGGTATCCATTACCTGGCCACCAAAACGTTCGGCCACAATACCGGTACGAATACCTTTGCGAGAAGCATAAATTGATGCTGACGCCCCAGCAGGACCTCCACCAACGATCAATACATCGTAAGGCGCACGCTGATTGATTTTTTCTGCTTCGCGTTTAATCGAGCCTGTATCCAGCTTGCCAATGATCTCAGTCAAGCCCATACGACCTTGACCGAAAACTTCACCGTTCAGGTAAACAGTCGGTACCGCCATGATTTGACGTGCTTCAACTTCTTCAGGGTATAAAGCACCGTCAATCATGGTGTGATGGATATTCGGATTCAACACCGCCATCAGATTCAGCGCTTGTACCACTTCAGGGCAATTCTGGCATGACAATGAAATATACGTTTCAAACACAAACTCGCCATCAAGTTGTTTGATTTGTTCAATCACTTCAGGCTCGGTTTTCATCGGATGCCCGCCAGTGTGCAGCAATGCTAATACCAGCGAGGTAAACTCATGCCCCATCGGAATACCGGCAAAACGAATATGCTCCTGACCTTCCGGCTGTTTGATACGAAATGATGGTTTACGTGCATCATTATCGACATCAGAAAAGCTGACCTTGTCAGACATATCAGCAATTTCAACCAGCAATTCACGCATTTCCTGAGATTTTTTGCCATCATCAAGTGACGCAATGATCTCAACCGGGCGTTGCAGATTCTGCAAATACGTTTTTAATTGTCCAGCAATGTTTGCATCCAACATAAGGCACCTGCCTGAATAAAATTCTATAAATGTTTGGGTGTTGTCCGGACCGGTTGGCCCGGACACACGAGATCCAATGGATCAAGAATTTCGTGAGAAGTTTTCATTTCATTAAACGAAAACTTGCTGCAGATTTTCTTTAGATTTTGCCAACCAAATCCAGAGATGGTGACAAGGTTTCTTCACCTGGCTGCCAAGAAGCAGGGCAAACTTCACCATCATGTGAAGCGACATATTGAGCAGCTTGGATTTTACGAACCAGTTCTTTTGCACTACGGCCGATACCCAGATCGTGAACTTCACATACTTTGATCACACCTTCTGGATCGATAACAAATGTGCCACGCAGCGCCAGACCTTCTTCTTCAATCATCACTTCAAAGTTACGGCTGATTGTGCCTGTCGCATCAGCAAGCATCGGGAAGTTGATTTTCTTGATGGTTTCAGAAGCATCATGCCAAGCTTTGTGAGTAAAGTGGGTATCAGTAGATACTGAATAAACTTCAACGCCCATTTCTTGCAGTTTTGGATAATGATCAGCTAAGTCACCCAACTCGGTAGGACAAACAAAAGTGAAGTCGGCTGGGTAAAAGAATACAACAGACCACTTACCTTTCAGATCAGCATCAGTAACAGGTAGAAACTCACCTTTGTGAAATGCAGTGGTTTTAAACGGTTTAATTGTAGTATTGATCAAAGTCGACATGGTCTACTCCTTGTTGATTGTCAAAAGCGACAGAGGCCATTCTATGGCCCGAAGATGCAACGGTCAAACAACTTAATTCTATTAATATAATCGGAATAGGCGATTTGAAAGTTGCGGTTATAAAAAAAGCCCCTGGAGCTTAACTCCAGAGGCTTTTTAAGTACTTTTGAACCGATATTAACGGTTGCAAATGTACATGGTTACTTCAAAACCGAAACGCATATCTGAATATTCTGGTTTAGTCCACATGATCATTTCTCCATTCTATTTTAAGGTTAACGCTATCCGTTTTTTCTGGATAACGTGGAGTGATACTACGCCGCACAAACCAGAATACTATCAGGCATAAACTTGTTCGAGCTCAGGATTTTACTGATTCACTGAGCTTGTTGACGATGGCTTTAATCGCTGTAGTGAGCGTGGTTAATTGTTCAGCGCTAATAATATAAGGTGGCATCACATAAATCATCGAACGAAACGGTCTTATCCAAACACCTTGCTCAACGATAAATTTAGGCAACCAGTCCATAAAGCTATCCAAAGGCTGATTCAATTCAACGACTCCAATCGCGCCTTTTACTCGTACATCTTTTACTAAGCTGTGGGAAGACAATTCTTTAAGCTCATCAACCAACTGAGTTTCTATCGACAGCACGTTTGCCTGCCAGTCTGATTCGAGCAATACATCAATACTCTCGCATGCTACGCGGCACGCTAATGGATTCCCCATAAAAGTCGGGCCATGCATCAAAACACCCTGCCCATCAGCTGAAATGCCCTGTGCAACCTTGCTTTGGCATAAAGTGGCTGCGAGTGTCATATAGCCACCGGTAAGTGCCTTACCCAGGCATAAAATATCGGGCACCACACCAGCGGCTTCATAAGCAAACAGATGTCCAGTTCGGCCAAAGCCAGTAGCGATTTCATCGAATATCAGCAACACATTATGTTGGTCACATAAAGCTCGGAGTTCACTCAGATATTGCGGACAATAAAACCGCATGCCACCTGCGCCCTGCACCAATGGTTCAACAATCACCGCGGCTAGTTGTTCATGGTTGGCTTCGATTAATGCACGCATTTCAGCAATATCACTGTCTTGCCAATCGGCGTCATCACGACAGGTTGGTGCCGGTGCAAATAAATGTTGGGGTAATACTTTGGCAAATTGGGAATGCATGCCATTGACTGGATCGCAAACCGCCATCGCCCCGAAGGTATCACCGTGATAGCCACTTCTCAGTGACAGTAGTTTTTGTTTGTCGGCTTTGCCCTGAGCAAACCAGTATTGAATCGCCATTTTGATAGCAACTTCAACTGAAACTGAGCCGGAATCTGCCAGAAAAACATATTGCAGGACATCATCGGTGATATCGATTAATCGTCGCGCCAAACTGACTGCAGGATCATGGGTTAAACCGCCAAACATCACATGCGACATTTTATCGAGTTGATCTTTAGCAGCTGCATTTAACCTTGGATGTCCGTAACCATGAATGGCTGACCACCAGGACGACATGCCATCAATAATTTGGCGACCATCAGCCAGCGTTAAATACACGCCTTGTGCTGAAACCACCTCATGTAATAACGGTGGATTTTGCACGCTACTGTAGGGATGCCAGAGATGCTGAGCATCAAATTGCAGATTGTTAAGTTCAGTCATGGAAGAGATTCAATCACAGCTCATAGGCCAGGTAAAACAAAACTGCCCGTTAAAACCTTAACGGGCAGTTTGAAAAATAGACATAGAGATTAGTTTATTTGGTAACGCTAAAGCTCTCACCACAGCCACATTCAGAGGTAACATTCGGATTTCTGAATTTAAAGCTTTGGTTCAACCCTTCCTTAACAAAATCCAGGATCATGCCTTCCAATAACGGCAGGCTGTCTTTGTCGACGACCACTTTGACATCGTCCTGTTCAATAATCATATCGTTTGCTGCCACCGCATCGGCATAATCCAATGCATAGCTGTAACCAGAGCAACCGCTTTTGACTACGCCAATACGCAAGCCGATGCCACTGTCACGTTTAGCGACCATGTCACGTACGCGTTTTACTGCTGATTGTGTCAATGTAATTGTTGTCATTTTATTACCTGTTCATCAAATGGTTAAAACGACTGGCCTCTTTTTCAATTACGACTGCCAGCTGTTCAATTTGTTCTTTGGTGTTTTCCAGTGAAACACTCACCCGTATCGCTCCAAGAGCCGTCATATCATCAATATTCATTGCTTTAAGCACATGGCTAGGGGTTTGTCTTCCTGTGCCACAGGCTGATCCGCTGGCGACTGAAAAGCCTTTGCGGTCCAGTGCCATCAATAAGGTATCTGAATCGAAACCCTGTAATGAAAAAAACACCGTATTGGGCAAACGTTCAGTTGACTGGGCAAAAACGGTAACGCCAGGAATTTCCCGTAGGCGAATTTCCAGCAGATCCCTTAATTCACGGCAATGCCGCTGATAATGCGTTAATTGCTGCTTTGCTTGTTCAGCTGCTGCACCAAATCCCACTATCGCCGCGACATTTTCGGTGCCGCTGCGCTTTTCATGTTCCTGGCCACCACCTAATACATAGGCTGGCCAATCCAGTTTTTTATCAACAATCAGCGCACCGATACCTTTTGGCCCACCAAATTTATGCGCAGACAGGCTCATCATCTGTATTCCAGCTGCCTGAAAATCGATTTCCAGTTTGCCGGCCGCCTGCACCGCATCACAATGAAACAGGATTTCGCGTTCTTTTGTCAGCTTGGTTAACCGTGCAATATTCTGCACCACGCCGGTTTCATTATTTGCCCACATAACCGATACCAGACGCGTGTCATCGGTTAATAAGGTTTCGAATATCTCGATATTGATCAGACCATCGGCGTTCACCGGGATAAACAACACTTCAAAACCTAGTTTTTGCAAGCGTTTGGCTGGTTCTAATACCGCTGGATGCTCAGTGCTACCGATTAAAATTCTGCCAGAATCAAATAACTGGGCAACACCGCTGATAGCTTGGTTATTCGACTCAGTACCACCACTGGTAAAAATGATTTGTTCAGCTTCAACATTCACCAAATCTGCAACTTGCTGACGGGCGTGATCAAGCGCGGCATGGGTATATCGGCCAAAGCGGTGAGTACTGGAAGGATTACCTTGTTGCTGCTTTAGATATGGCAACATTGCTTCTAGTACACCCTCAGCTAGACCTGTTCCGGCATTATGATCTAGATAAGCAAAAGACATAAGACTCTGTAGTCAGATCTA
Source organism: Methylophaga sp. SB9B (assembly GCF_004832235.1). NCBI lineage: Bacteria > Pseudomonadati > Pseudomonadota > Gammaproteobacteria > Thiotrichales > Piscirickettsiaceae > Methylophaga > Methylophaga sp. SB9B. The sequence continues at coordinate 9,692 of NZ_SSXS01000003.1, read as the reverse complement.
AAAGGCATCAAATTTGATGACTTTTTCACTGCTATTACGATTATTCATATTACGTTCGTAGTCACTCACAACATGATGCAAGGTGATACCAGCCAGATAGACGCGAATTTGATCACTTAGGCTTTGCCACAATTCGTGGCTGACACATTGCTCATCAGCATGGCAATTATGTTTACCCTGACATTGTGTGCTGTCGACTTTTTCATCGACTGCTGATATCACATCCAGAACAGTTATTTCTGTGGCTGATCGGCTCAACCGATAACCACCGCCAGGGCCACGTGAACTGCTCACCAACCCCTGTTTCCGCAAGCGGGCAAATAATTGTTCTAAATAAGAGAGTGAGATCCCTTGACGCTCGGAAATATCAGCGAGGGTAATCGCTCCGACACCGTAATTGAGACTTAAATCGAGCATCGCAGTCACTGCATAGCGACCCTTTGTCGTTAAGCGCATATTGATTTCCTATCAAGAACTATTTTGGTAGTTTTCCATACCCGACTATTTTAGTCAACTTTAGCTGAATCGGTGTCTTTATCTAACTCACAACCTTCTAATTCCGGCATCGTCACATCTGGCATTTCACCGCCCAGTCGATGAATCGTTTGGCACATTGCATCCATGCGTTTCTCCATAAGATGAATGTGTTCAATCAGGCCATGAATTGCAGATGCCACCGGATCCGGTGTTTGAGTTGAGGTACCGTAAGCATCAAAACCAACCGACTGTGCCAGTTTTTCCTGAGCTTTTAAGTCAGGATTTTTTTGGCTTCTGACCACCCGGCCGGGAATACCCACCACTGTTTCGTTTGCTGCAACATCCTTGACAACCACAGCATTAGAACCAATTCGGGCACCATCATGAATCGTAATCGGACCCAACACTTTTGCCCCAGCACCTACGACAACATTATTGGTTAACGTCGGATGGCGTTTACCGCCTTTCCAGGATGTGCCGCCTAATGTCACACCATGATACAGCGTGCAATCATCGCCAATTTCAGCGGTTTCGCCGATTACCACACCCATGCCGTGATCAATAAAAAACCTTCGACCAATTTTGGCACCGGGATGAATTTCAATGCCAGTCATCCACCGACCAATAGTTGAGATAAACCGAGCCAACCACATCCAGCCTTTTTTCCATAACCAATGACTGAAACGATGCAGTGTTAGAGCATGTACGCCAGGATAAGTCGTGACGATCTCAAATACATTACGCGCTGCAGGATCTCTGTCAAAAACGCAGTAGATATCTTCCTTAAAACGCTGCCAGCGGGTTACATGTAATTGGTCGTTCATTTTGAACTCCTCGCTTTGGTCTCTGCTGCACGCAAAATGCCATGCAAAATCTGAACTTCATTGCGGTCAAGATCTGCCCGGTTAAATAATCGGCGAATCCGCCGCATTAAATAACGCGGATTGGTTGGATCTAAAAAGCCGATGGTGGTCAGGCTTCTCTCAAAATGGTCATATAAATGCACCAAATCTTCAGCGTTGATTGCTTCGCGATCCTCGCCCACCCGACCACGTTCAATGGTCGGGTTGAAGCTCATACGTAATTCATAGGCCATAACTTGCACAGCTGCCGCCAGATTTAATGAACTGTATTCCGGGTTTGCCGGAATATTCACCAGGGTATGACAAAGATCTAGCTCATCATTTGATAGACCCGAATGTTCGCGGCCAAACACAATGGCTATATGGGTGTCGTCATCGTATTTTTCAAGCGATGTCACTGCTTCCCGCGGATTCATTAAAGGTACCGCCAAATGCCTGAGCCGGGCACTCATACCAAACACATGCTGACAGCCAGTTATTGCTGATTGCAGACTGTCATGCACCACAGCTTTGGCAAGCACATCATCAGCACCAGAAGCTCGTGCTGTTGCTTCGGCATTCGGATACATTTTCGGTGAAACCAGATGCAAATTAGATAAGCCCATCGTTTTCATCGCCCTCGCAGAAGCGCCGATATTGCCCGGATGTGTTGTGCCTACCAAAACAAAGCGAATGTTATCTAAAAGCGTCATGCGGTTTTCCTAGTGATAAACATAGCGTCACCGTAACTGAAAAAACGATAACGTTGCTCAATGGCGTGATGATAGGCCGACATTATATGGTCACGTCCGGCAAAGGCTGAGACCAGCATCAATAAAGTCGATTCGGAAAGATGAAAATTAGTAACCATCGCATCGACCGACCGAAATTGATAGCCCGGATAAATAAAGATATCGGTTTCGCCGGAATAGGCGGCAATTTCGCCACTTCGTGACGCACTTTCCAATGCTCTGACACTGGTAGTGCCCACGGCAATCACTCGTCCGCCTTTTTCGCGGGTTTGACGAACCTTTTCACAAACAGTTTCACTGACTTCAATGCGTTCGGAATGCATTTGATGCGTACGAATATCCTCAACCCGCACCGGCTGAAATGTTCCTGCACCGACATGCAAAGTGACTTCGGTCATGTCGATACCACTGTCGCGAATACGCTGCATCAGCTCATTATCAAAATGCAGTCCGGCAGTCGGAGCGGCTACCGCGCCGATTTGCTTGGCATAAACGGTTTGATAACGATCCAGATCGCTTTTATCTACTTCGCGCTCTATATAAGGAGGTAATGGTAAGCGTCCATATTGTTCGAGCGCCTCAATTACATCGCCTGCAATATCAAACTTGAGTTCAAATAACGCATCCTGACGGCCCAGAACCTCGGCACGAAGCTCATTTTCAAGGATTAAAATTCGCCCTGCTCCAGGAGACTTACTGCTACGAATATGGGCCAGCACACGTTTATCGTCCAATACTCGTTCCACCAATACTTCAATCTTACCGCCGGTTTCTTTTTCGCCTAACAGGCGAGCCGGAATGACTTTGGTGTTATTGAATACCAACAAATCATTGGGTTTGAGTAAATCCAAAAAGTCGCTGAACTGGCGATCGGCCAATCCACCACTGTTACCATCAAGTGTCAGCAAGCGGCTGGCAGTTCGATGTTTTGACGGATACTGGGCGATTAACTCCGGCGGGAGTTCAAATTGAAAGTCGGTACGTTGCATGGCGAGATCATAGCAGAGCTATTGTAATTTTCGTTAGGTAAAATCGTGCCCAACCAGGAAATTCGCATTAAAAGGTAAAAACGGGCTTTCATAATCGAACAGCCCTCGTTATAATGCTCGGCTTGTTGCCGGGGTGGCGGAACTGGTAGACGCGCCGGATTCAAAATCCGGTTTCTTCGGAAGTGCGAGTTCGATTCTCGCCCTCGGTACCAACATTAACCTAGTATTATCAATAGGTTATCCAGAATATTAAAGCCCCATCAGTTATGCTGATGGGGCTTTTTATTTGCATCAATGTCGTTAGATTTTCATTTGTTTTCCTGAGCCCTTTTGGTTGTCCCCGCTTCATAGTTAATTCTTAACGACAAGCACAACTCTCCCCACTCCCACAAAAATATCAATGTTTCTAGGCAGTGCATGGCTCCAATATATCGTTCCAGTTAAATTTAATTTTGGATCGCTCTGGTTATCATCGACAGCTTCCGGCTATTATTTGGACATAGGAGAAAGTCCAGATGAGTGATATACGATATATCCATTTAAGCCGTAAACACCTACTACCAAATAAACAACCTGGCATGCCGAGCAGAGCCATGGGAGCTTTGCTAGTTATGCTGATGGCAATCTATTCAGCAATGGCTACAGCGAATATTGATCACGAATCTGCAGAAATACATCCCAGTTGTTTAGACATTGATCCCAGAACCAGCTTGCGTAATGATTTTTTACTAGAGCCGCTCGATTTGAACTGCCCTCAAACAGGTTCGAGTAGTGATGTCTTTGATTATTTTGGTTATACAACTTACGAACGTCCGAGAGACCCCGCGGGTGAACGTCGTGGATCGTTGGGTTATCAACGATTTGCAGCAGATGATGGCACAGCACTTTATCTGCTTCGAACTGAATCGGGAGGTAATGCTGTTTCCACCGAGATAATGACCGGTAAAGAGGTCAAAAAATCGAATCAGCGGTTACTTGAGCAGGGGCAATTGCACAGTGCTGGCGAAGACTGTCAGGGGGTCAGTGATATCTGGATTGAACCAGACGATGCTATTCATTTAATCGTTGAGCTATCGGCTTATGAAGCACTTCAAGCCTTACTTCTACCGACATCCGGCCCACCGTCAGCAAGTCGAAAAACTCAACTCCTCAACGCTTTATTAAAGCAGCAACAGCAGGATGATTATCTGGACTTTCGGCGTGCTTGTGCCGTAACCGCAGAATATCGACTAGACAGCGCCAGTATGCAGCTTCAACTTACCATGCTGCGATTTGATATTGATGATGAACGTAGTGAAGATGCTTTTAATTGGTTTCAGTCATTACTGCCTGCTTCAGAAAATCTCGACGTTGCCATGATTTTGGAAGACGACCTGCCAAACATTCGTGACAAGCTAATGGCCCCCTTCAAAGATCAATACCAATTCGCTGTGCCTCAACAACCGGATGAAACGTTTTCGATATTTTTCCAACAACTCAAATCTGCTGTTGAGCGAAGAGATATTGTAGCCCTGCTCGAAATGACAACTAAAGATGTCATGCTTGGTTTTGGTGGCAGTGGCGGACATCAAGATCTTCAAAGCTGGCTGACACATGATAATGCTGATGATGACTGGCAGAGTTTGAGTGAAATGCTGGCGATCCCGGGGATTCAACTAAGTCCAGAAGTATTCTGCGTTCCCTATCCCGGCTGTGTGGGTAGCGAATCAGCAGATTTTTCTTTCGATACTTACATAACCATTCAGCCAAACACACCAATGTATGCCTTGCCAATGGATAATGCTCAAGTTTTACGCAAACTCAACTTTGAGCGGGTTGAGTGGCAATACCCCTATGACGATAAGGCCAGGTTTCGACTGGTACAAACCTTTGCAGGAGAACGCGGTTATATCGACAAAGCTTTATTACGCTCGCCTTTCGATATGCGTATGGAAATTGTCTCTACCCCGCAGGACTGGTTGATTCAATCCATATTGTCTGGTGATTAAAAACCTATTTTTAAGAGAAAAATGAATGCTTAATTTAATTCACGCCAGTGTATTGATTGCCAGTTTAATGGGCGAGCCTGACCCTTGTTACGATGTTGTGGAAAGGGCCAAATCATTGTCAGGGCCAGATCAACAGTTAAGTCTGCTTGGTGGTTGCCTTGCCAGCCGGAATACTGTTTTTGTGCATGCTGCAGTGGCAATCGAAATGGCCAAAATTGCCAATGAACATGGCATGCCAGAGGAAGTAGATCGCTATCTGGAATTACTGGAAACAATGATTGAAGGAATATATCTGGATTCCGTTGATTCGCAGCCGGAACAATAAAACGCAGCTTTTAACCACGCTGCATGCTCGCTCAATAATTGGGTCAAAATCGGTATCAGTCACCCTTGGTGATCGATTCAAAAAACGAACCCAATGCCCTATTGTTACCAATCTTTGATGCCTCCGCCAGCATCGCTTCACACCATTCCGTCATGTTACCGATTTGTGTGCCTAAGGCCTCAAATTCTTCTGCTTGAAGCATAATTTTTTCTGCTGTTGCAGATCCAAGAAAAGCAGCCTGTTGCATGGCAATATCTGCTGCAAATTGATAATCACTGTCAAAGTCTGAAGAAACGTGGCTTTGATGTAACTCTCTCAACAGAGGGCTATTATCGACATATCTTTTTGCCTGCTCTCTATCCCTTCTCGCCTGCAGTAGGTGTAAGCTTCCTGATAACTCAGACACTTCGCGGCTTTCAGACGATTTAGCCTGATATTCCAGTATGACCGGCATATACCCTGCGCAGTGGCCTGGCGTGAGTTCAACATCAGCAAATAACAAGCCGGGGAAAGCCACTAAAAACAATAGCATTAGATTTTTAATAGACCTTAACATCAAATAATTCCTTTATTGTTAACAAGGATCAGCAAATGCAGCTGTTTAAAATATCGCATCTAATCCTTATAGTTTTTTCTCTGGCCTTGTCGGCAACGTATGTTGCTGCTGAAAATAATGCTGTCAAACCACAAGAAACACAAGATGAACCATTTCTAAGTGAGAAGTTAACGGTTCGTGATCTGCATTTCATAGCATCTCTATATGGATATCAAGTCAATGTATTGGAAAAAGCTGCACCATTAACCGCTAAATCAGTCCACTTAACCTGTCTAGCAGAAAGTCAACGTTATCAGCAGCCTGTAGAAGTTGTTTTCAGTGCTTACAGTCTGCAAGTGAATCATTGTCGTTTGTTACCCAGGCTCTGAATACGTCACTGATTCTTAGGAGCTAGTGTTACTGAGTCGCTAAAGTATCAGCAACTAATATTAAACAAACAGGTAACGCATCCAGGAAATTGCAGGAACAAGCAACACTGTAAACAGAACTAAAGATGGAAAGAATAAAAGGTGTCGACTCTGGGGCAAACCATTTTGAGCACGATGGCGAGCTGAGAAAATCTCAATAACAAACACAACCATAAAAGAAGTACATGCAACAAAAACACTATAAAACAATAAATCTTCCCATTCTGTTTGGGTCATTGGCATCTCAACCCAATCACCAACAACAACTGTAACAGGTAGCAATACAAGCAATGAGGCCCAAACTAACCATATTCCCCAGCCAAATTTAATCGTATTGTTGGTTGATTCTTGAGCAGAAGCCGGAGCAGCCGTTTTGAGTTTTTGTTGTGCTGAATATTCAAGAGGCTGGTGTTTTTCCCATACCCAAACACCCATCCTCATGAAAAAAACAACGCCCATAATGATCCCAAAAAAAGAAAAAATAAAATTGACTATATAAGCGCCAACGTCTTTAAACTCTTCATATTGAACACGAGGGTCAATCGCGTAAATACTAAGATCTTCTTTGAGCCTATATAGTGGGACTTTTTCAAAGTCAGTGGGTATCGTTTTGCTGTGTAACTCGCGCGTTGAAATATGTGAATCATTTGGTAAGTTGAGTGTAAAGACATAACGCTCATTCTTAGTCCCCTCATTGAAAACCAGGTATTCGTCATTGGATAAGTCGATAGTTTGAATCTGGAGGCCGGCATTAGAATTGGTTGAAACATAACTATCATACTGCTCGACAAGCTCAGCAAGTTTATTAACGGTATACCATTCATTGCTAACGCCATCCCTAACTTTAACCAGTACACCGGTAAAAATAGCGTAGCCAATTATTGCAATTAACAACGTTACCGGCACTCGCCAAAGTATCGATAGAACCCACTTTAATTTTGTAATCATTTAGTTTTGAATCGGCCCGGCATAAAAGCCTTCGCCTCTATTTAATGCATTAATACCATTGCCGATTATAGCCTTTAAATTTCTATCAGCGGCATTATGTGGGTCATCTTCAAAAGTATAATTTATCTCGTATAACTGATTTCCTTGCTTAGTATCAACATCGAGATAGACCTCATCATCGTATGGGTCATATGCTTCTCTATAATCATAAGTCACTTCATACACCGAGAACTGTATCGTGCCGCCATTTCGTATGGCTTTATTCAGCTCCATAGCAAACATTAATTGGTAACTCCTGATGGGGAAATCGACAATATGACTTGTTTTTTCATCAGGGAGCCCTTGGGGCAACAAACTATTAAATCCAAAGGGCAATCTGTCATGAACCCATATGGGTACAGGAGTGTGAGTAAATGTCTGCATTGAGAGCTCTTCGCTGCCACCAACAACTTTTGCCTTTACAATAAATTCCGAAACGGCATCTTGCTGATTTTCCCATCGCACATCAGCAACCTTAGTTGCACAAAATCGACTAGCGGTGAATTGTCTGATGACGATAACTTACCACCTATGATTAACGTCGGTCGATTCAGTAAACCATCTTTGTCTGGGTGCTCACGCTTCTTGAGCGCCAATATCTCTTCATGAATAACAGAACCATTCATCCGCATACTGGTTGATGGCAACACCAGTGCCCGTTGGTAATAGGAATAGTCATTTAGCAGCTTTACTAAAGAATTGCCTTGCCCTTGCGAGACAGCTAGTGAGAAAACTTGGAAATCAGGCCCTTGAGACAGCTTTGGAACAACAAACATTGCTTGCTCTGGAGCAGGTATGTCGGAGCTTTGAGAAAATGCAGAGCCAATAAACAAATTAGAACTTACAAACAAAATAAGCAGCAGATGACGTAGATCAGTTGTTGCGTCCATATAAGTTTTGCTCCTTTTTACTACTTATCGTACTCAGACCGGTAAAGTGATTTAGCAGTACGGCCCTTAAATCTTTTGGCTAGACCTCAGGCCATTATTAGATAACTTTGAGATTCTCACAATAGTTAGGTGCTTCATCTATTTAATGAATAGCGTTACTCAATGATTCGATAATATTTTTCTTGGTGAAATTTAAGGTTTAAGATCTTTGATGGCTCGAGCGATCAGGCCCGGAGGATCATCCCTCCATAGTTCTCCAACACACTGCTCCCAAGCTTTAAACCCTTCCTGATCCTTGGTACTTTGAAAGGCAAGAAATGATGGATAACAAGTTAGCTCCATATTTCGATTAAAAAAACTTTCTGGAAGCAAATAAGGAAAAAAAGCGCGAACGAACTCCAGCTCTTCAGGCTGTTGAGTCATGTTACCCAAAGCCAATAGTTCACCTTCCGTCAAAGAGTTAACCCACTCCTCTGCCTGGGCTTCACCTTCTTCAATTGATTCCCATGTCAGAAGCATTTCAGCCGAATGGAGACTGGTTAATGAAGCTAGTAAAAAAATAAAAAGCGTTACAACTTTCATTTGCAGACTCTTAGAATATTGTCGTGGTAAGGATTAAAATTTTCTTAACTCACTAAAAAAATCGAGCTGAGTCCCAAGTTTACAGGCTTGGTTATGCTTACCATAATGTGAAATCTCTGCTGAATATCAGCGGGTATTACACTCCTCCAGCAGAGCAGAATTTTGTGTGGCACTCCAAGTCATGCCAGTTTCATCGAAGTAAAAGCTGAGGCCACATACTTTGCTTGAAAGCATCTTGCAGGTGGCCATGTTCAAGCCGGTGCTGTATTCGCCGCTGAGCTTATACATGACCCCATGGCAGACCTTGCATAGTCATGGGGCAGGCATAAGCTTTGCCAGTTGAGTAATTATTGAGTCTTCCTCAGGTCGCGCACCAAGCGCACATGGGCATCACGCATAAAGTTACTATGATAGGGGCCAACTAAGCCATGTCGGAAACTTATGGCCCAGCCGTTATGACCACCATTCTCATCAACATATTCCGAAGACGACCAAAAGAAATATTCTGGCGTTTTGGGAAATGCGACTAAGTTTATGGTGGGTTCTTGATAATCGCCAGAACATCTGCTGTTTATACCCTCATATGAACGAGATATACTCCGTTCATTGCTGGTACAGAGCACCAACGTATCTAACTCATTTACTGTTGGCAGTCGCCAACCATCTTTAACCTGCTTCATCGCTGACGGCCAGTTATAACCTTCGGCATATCCTGCACAGGTTTCACCTGTCCAAGTTTGGCCTAGACTGCAACGCTGCCAAATAAGATTGGGGTTCTACCCCGTTTCTACGGACGGTTTAAAAACGGTTGATAACTTCATATCGTCCTTAGCGACTCGTCTTCTCATCCGAGGATTATGGAATCGCTCAATATAGTCAAATAAATCCGCTTTGGCA
>NZ_SSXS01000039.1:0-258 GCF_004832235.1 Methylophaga sp. SB9B | reverse complement strand
TTCAGGCAGAAAAAGTTTAACCAGTCGAGATATCGACACATTATAAACCAAGTTTGTTGCCGGATTACTTGATTAGTGCAAACGCTTATTAGACACTATGAGCCGTTGCTGTCTGTCCAGGGATATGCTGCCCTGTAGCGTCCATGAGGATTTTATGATGATGCGTCACATCTGTTTGGGTTTAATGGCCCTGTTGATGAGTTCTACGTTGTTGGCAAACCAGGTAGCCCTTAATCCAAACCATCCTGAACGTTATGT
>NZ_SSXS01000038.1:0-260 GCF_004832235.1 Methylophaga sp. SB9B | reverse complement strand
GGTGATTTCTCGGGATTAACCCTGCTAAATGAGGGCTCAGAGCAGAAATTACTGGTACTCAGCGATGAATCATATAGCCTGCACGTAATTGATTTATTAGGGCAGGAGCGTTCACGTGTCAGACTGGCCGCGGCCATTTAATCTATGGCCGTTAATGCGACAGCCGGAAGGTGTCACTGCTGATAGTGACGGCAATATCTATGTCGTCGGCGAACCTAATCAATTGTTGATTTTAACGCGTAAAACGCCTCTAAACAGCT
>NZ_SSXS01000037.1:0-261 GCF_004832235.1 Methylophaga sp. SB9B | reverse complement strand
TCGTCAATTCATGCATGTCTACTTCAGAAACAATATCAAATGAGGGCATTTGGCTTCTCCCAATCTAATTAATTTTTAACTCGCCAGTCTACCATCAGCTTGCATGATGCCGAAATTCATCCACGTGGATGATGTGATTATGCATCTGTTGCAATCTGGCTTTAGCTACATGAGTGTAAATTTGCGTTGTTGATAAATCGGCATGCCCCAGTAACAACTGAACCACACGCAAATCGGCACCATGATTCAGCAAATGGGTGG
>NZ_SSXS01000036.1:0-261 GCF_004832235.1 Methylophaga sp. SB9B | reverse complement strand
TACTGGCCAATATTGACGGTGAGGTCAAGGCGATTCATGTCACTAAAGGTGATCGGGTTACGCCGGGTGAAGTGTTAATTGAAATTGCTTAAAAGCTGTTGAATAGAAAACTTGAGAACCGGGGCATCGTCCCGTTTTTTTATAACTCAATGTCCGTCGTACTATCCAGACTGTCGTAATAAATTATTGCCAGGTAACGAATCGGCATTTGCAGAATATTTTCCGGACGATGTGGTTGCTCCGCATTAAAGGTCAGCGAAT
>NZ_SSXS01000035.1:0-261 GCF_004832235.1 Methylophaga sp. SB9B | reverse complement strand
GAAACTGCCAAGAAGCATGCACAGAATCTGCTTAATCTAGAGAGAAACTAACCAGGGGATATGCACCGGATTCCAAATCCTCCGCTACACAACACGGTGATAGCATCGTTATATCTATTAGAATAAAGGGTACGTTTCCCTTGAATTTTGATTATTTCTTAATTTGTTGGGTTTCATTGCATTCAACCCAACCTAACCAAAAACACCGTAATAATCTGCGTACATCTGCGTAATCTGCGGATAAATTCTTTAAAAACTCTG
>NZ_SSXS01000034.1:0-263 GCF_004832235.1 Methylophaga sp. SB9B | reverse complement strand
ATTCGCTGACCTTTAATGCGGAGCAACCACATCGTCCGGAAAATATTCTGCAAATGCCGATTCGTTACCTGGCAATAATTTATTACGACAGTCTGGATAGTACGACGGACATTGAGTTATAAAAAAAACCGGGGACATGCCCCGGTTCTCAAGTTTTCTATTCAACAGCTTTTAAGCAATTTCAATTAACACTTCACCCGGCGTAACCCGATCACCTTTAGTGACATGAATCGCCTTGACCTCACCGTCAATATTGGCCAGTA
>NZ_SSXS01000033.1:0-321 GCF_004832235.1 Methylophaga sp. SB9B | reverse complement strand
AAGAAAGAGAGCGCGGCATCACCATTGCGACAGCGCACGTTGAGTACGAAACACCTAATCGTCACTACGCTCACGTAGACTGCCCAGGCCATGCTGACTATGTTAAAAACATGATCACAGGTGCAGCGCAAATGGACGGCGCGATTTTGGTGGTTAACGCTGCTGACGGTCCGATGCCCCAAACCCGTGAACATATTCTGTTATCACGTCAGGTTGGCGTACCATACATCATTGTTTACTTGAACAAAGCAGACATGGTTGATGATGCTGAATTGATTGAACTGGTTGAAATGGAAGTCCGTGAGTTATTGGACAAATATG
>NZ_SSXS01000032.1:0-474 GCF_004832235.1 Methylophaga sp. SB9B | reverse complement strand
CCAATGTCACCACATATACTCGACGCTCATTACCCTCTTTCGCCACTAAACCTTGAATGTATTGCCCCTTCTGCAAGTCATACCAGTGACTCTGACCTTCAAAATCTTTTTCCATAAACGCTAACACAGGGATCTTTACCGGCTTGGGAAAATAACGCTCCCATACGCCGCCATAAATGGATTCAATCTTTGCCCATCCAGTTATAGGTAAAAATCCAGGTTGCTTTTGTCGACGACCCCAGGGTAACAACTCAATAGAGCCATCCTTTTTTAACACTGGCAGCATGGCTTTTGGATTAGGAAAATACATCCGCATGAATTCATCGCCGTATTGAAAATAAGCACCTCCGCACATCAGATCGTCTTCCTATGGCCTGTGGGCTTCCATGCGGGGGCTATTACATTTGGCATCTCACTACGTCCGATCACAGGCATTGGTGCCACGGTAAATTCGCCGTAGCGTTGGTTAATCTT
>NZ_SSXS01000031.1:0-474 GCF_004832235.1 Methylophaga sp. SB9B | reverse complement strand
CCAATGTCACCACATATACTCGACGCTCATTACCCTCTTTCGCCACTAAACCTTGAATGTATTGCCCCTTCTGCAAGTCATACCAGTGACTCTGACCTTCAAAATCTTTTTCCATAAACGCTAACACTGGGATCTTTACCGGCTTGGGAAAATAACGCTCCCATACGCCGCCATAAATGGATTCAATCTTTGCCCATCCAGTTATAGGTAAAAATCCAGGTTGCTTTTGTCGACGTCCCCAGGGTAACAACTCAATCGAGCCATCTTTTTTTAACACTGGCAGCATGGCTTTGGGGTTGGGGAAATACATCCGCATGAATTCATCACCATATTGAAAATAGGCTCCACCGCACATCAGATCGTCTTCCTATGGCCTGTGGGCTTCCATGCGGGGGCTATTACATTTGGCATCTCACTACGTCCGATCACAGGCATTGGTGCCACGGTAAATTCGCCGTAGCGTTGGTTAATCTT
>NZ_SSXS01000030.1:0-591 GCF_004832235.1 Methylophaga sp. SB9B | reverse complement strand
GCACGCGAATATACCGATCTGGAAGAAGTCTGGAAGTCGGAAAAAGCCGCTTTGCATGGCAGTCAGCACATTAAAGAAGAATTGGAAAAAGCCCGCCTGGAGTTGGAATCAGCCAACCGTAGCGGCAATCTGGAAAAAATGTCTGAACTGCAATACGGGCGTATTCCTGCTTTAGAAAAGCAGTATGACCTTGCTACACAAGCTGAAATGCAGGAATTCACCTTGTTGAGAAACAAAGTTGGTGAAGAGGAAATCGCTGAAGTAGTTTCCAAATGGACAGGTATTCCGGTTTCCAAAATGCTGGAAGGTGAACGCGATAAACTGCTGAAAATGGATGAAGCGCTGCACCAACGGGTTATTGGTCAGGATGAAGCAGTTAATTCGGTTGCTAATGCGATTCGTCGCAGTCGTGCCGGGTTATCGGATCCGAACCGTCCTAACGGTTCATTCCTGTTTTTAGGCCCAACCGGTGTTGGTAAAACCGAGCTATGTAAATCACTGGCGACTTTCTTGTTTGATACTGAAGAGGCCATGGTACGCATTGATATGTCCGAGTTTATGGAAAAACATTCGGTGGCACGTCTGGTCGGG